>JALHEL010000042.1 GCA_022837205.1 Leptolinea sp. | reverse complement strand
ATGAAACGATTGAAACAAATAAAAAAAGATGTCAAAGAGAGGCAACAGCAATGAGTGAATTAAAAAATCTTGAATTCTGGTTTGTTGTCGGATCGCAAACACTGTACGGTGAGGAAGTATTGGAAATAGTGGCTAAACGAGCTCGGGAAATGGCTGAGACTCTGACAAACAGCCCGTTTATCCCCTGTAAAGTGGTCTACAAAGTGACGGGAAAATCACCGGATGAAATATTACAGGTCATGAAAGAAGCAAATTATTCTGATAATTGCGCCGGCATAATTACCTGGATGCATACCTTTTCGCCGTCGAAAATGTGGATCAACGGCCTGGCTCTTCTGCAAAAACCTTATCTTCACCTTCACACACAATACAATCGGAATATTCCGAATACCGAAATCGATATGGACTTTATGAATTTGAATCAAGCTGCTCACGGTGACCGGGAACACGGATTTATCGGAGCCCGCATGAGAATTCCGCGAAAAATTGTTGTCGGGTATTGGCGGGATGAAAAAGTTCAGAAAGAGATCGGCAGTTGGATGCGATCCGCCGTCGGATATAAAGTCAGTAAAAATCTCAAAGTCATGCGCTTCGGTGACAACATGCGAAATGTGGCTGTGACCGAGGGTGACAAAGTCGAAACGCAGATTAAGCTTGGCTGGCAGGTGAATACATGGACAGTTGGTGAACTGGCGGACGAAATTGAGAAAGTCACTCCCGAAGAAATTGATCGATTGGTGCGGGAGTACGAAAGTAAATATATCTTGAATACGGATAAAACAGAGTCGGTGCGGTACCAGGCACGGGAAGAAATCGCCATTAAACGGATGTTGGATCGGGAAGGCGCCAGCGCTTTTTCAAACACTTTCGAAGATCTTTGGGGAATGGAACAACTACCGGGGCTTGCCACCCAACACTTGATGGAAATGGGATACGGATATGGGGGTGAAGGGGACTGGAAAACAGCCGCGATGGTTCATATTGTTAAGAAGATGACCGAAGGAATTCCCGGCGGGACCACTTTCATGGAGGACTACACCTATGATTTGGAACCCGGGAAAGAGCTCTCCTTGGGAGCGCACATGTTGGAAGTGTGCCCGAGTGTGGCGGCGGATAAACCCAGAATCGAAGTTCACCCGTTGGGAATCGGAAACCGAAAGGATCCCGCCCGGCTTGTTTTTGAAGGACATGAAGGACCGGGAATTGTGATTTCGCTGATCGATATGGGAGGAAGAGTGCGTCTGATCGTTCAGGATGTCGAAGCCATTAAGCCCATCTACCCGATGCCCAATCTGCCGGTCGCTCGAATTATGTGGAAAGCCATGCCGGATTTATTAACGGGTGCACATTGCTGGATTCTTGCCGGGGGTGCTCATCATACTGTTTTCACATATGCCGCGACGGCTGAAATGATGGAAGATTGGGCTGACATGATGGAAATTGAATTTGTTCATATAACAAAAAATACAACAGTCGAGGCGCTCAAACACGATTTATTCTTATCTGATTTGGCGTGGAAACTGCGGTCATAGGATTTTTGAGATGCTTGAAGAATTAAAAAAATCTGTTTTGGATGCAAATTTGTCATTGCCCCGCTACGGTTTGGTCACTTTTACTTGGGGGAATGTATCCGGCATAAACAGAGAGTTGGGTCTGGTTGTGATTAAACCGTCTGGTGTGACTTATGACGCCATGAGCGTTGACGATATGGTTGTAATCGAACTCAAAACCGGAAAAATAGCGGAAGGAAGGTTGAACCCTTCATCCGATACACCGACTCATTTAATTCTTTATCAAGCATTTCCGGAAATCGGCGGAATCGTCCATACGCACAGTCGTTGGGCTACGATATTCGCTCAAATGGGGCAGGGAATTCCGCCGTTCGGAACGACTCACGCCGATTATTTTTATGGCGAAATTCCCTGTACCCGAAAAATGAAGAATGAAGAAATTCAAGGTGCGCCGGGCTATTACGAACGCGAAACCGGCAACGTAATTGTCGAACGTTTTAAAGATATCGATCCGATGATGATTCCGGGAGTGGTCGTACATAGCCACGGACCTTTTGCATGGGGCGAAAACCCGCAAGAGGCTGTCCATAACGCTGTTGTAATGGAAGAAGTGGCTTTTATGGCATGGCATATGATGGCGGTCAGCGCCAAGCCTATCCCGATCATGCAACAGGAACTGTTGGATAAACACTTTTTGCGTAAGCACGGTAAAGATGCTTACTACGGTCAAAAATCAGGTTGAGCTAATTTCTCGCTTCCCACTCGCGTTCTTTGAGATTGGTGTAGAGATAAATTATTGCCGAAACGGATGAGAACAGGAAAATGACGACCGACGTGGCAGCGGCTAATTCATATTCGTGATAGATGGAGAATAATCTTCGTAAATAAACGCCGAGCATCAACGGGTGATTCGGACCGATTAAGTAGGGCGTTGTAAACGAACTGATATTGCCCATAAAAACGAAAGTCATCGCAATCATGACATCCTTAATGGACAGCGGAAGAATCATTGAAAAGAAAACCCGAATTTGATTCGCTCCCACATCTCTCGCACTCTCGATGACCGAATCCTGAATTCCAGAAAGCGCGGAGACAATAATCATGGTAGCAAACGGAATATTGAACCAGATATTCATGAGGATGATTCCTTTTGCGTTATAGAGCAAACCCGGTTTAAAATTATTTCCGAATAAGAGTGATATTCTGTTTAACAACCCCGAATCGCGAATGATCGTCGTCATGGCATAAACGGCGACCAAACTGGGGATGAATCTGGGTAAAAGATAGATAGTACCGATAAATTTACTGACTTTATTGTCTGTAAAGCGAAGATAAAGTGCTAAAAGATAAGAAATCGCAATCGTTACGATTACGGTAACTACCGTGATCCAAAATGTGTAAACAATGCTTGCGGTCGAAATTTCATCCGTAAAGAGATAAACATAATTTTCCAGCGTGTATTTTCCGGTATCGGGGCTTTTAAAACTTTGAACAACCGTATTCAATAAAGGATAAACCAGCACTCCCAGCGAAATCAGCAACGACGGTGCGAGCATCGCGACAATAAAAAGGTTGGTTTTCCAAGTACGTTTTTCCATGTTTTATTCCACTCTAAGAAATTCTTTGGGTATGGAATCATTCTTTCCTTTCTCGGGAATGATGATTCCATACCCGCTTCAATCGATTACAGAGTTAGCAAATCCGTTACGGCAGCGTTGCGATTTCACGATCCCATCTTTGGTTGATAACATCACCCAGACTGCCGATCGAGAAGACCTTAAAGCTTGAGACATCCAAACCCTCGATCATTTTTGCGGCATCGGATTGAATCGTAGAAATGTCGATAACCGGTACGGCGTACATCAGTTCCAAGCATTTCTTTTGACCTTCCGGACTGATCACGTAGTTGATAAAGTCATAACATGCTTCCGGATCGGCGCCGATGGAAGTCACAGCCATCACTACATCCGTACCGCCGAGAGGATAATCTTCGAGCTGATAAATCTTTACGGTATCCGGCAGAGTTCCGTTTGCCAAGTTGCTCAAAGTTTGATCCGCCCAAGCGGGGATCAAATCCACCTCTTTGTTTATGAGCAGGTCAAGCGTTCCCTGGTTCTTGTTGGGATAGACCACTTTCCCGCCCGATTTATACAGATAAGGGTGAATTCTTTTCAGCAAAGCGAAACCTTGGTCATATTGCTCCGCCCATTTCGGATCATTCGACATATAGGATTCTTCCGGCAGGAATTTATAAATCGCCGTGCGAACAAAGCCCGAACCCGCGCCGCCGGTGCTCGGAGAGTTGTAGGCAAATTTTCCGGGGTTTGCTTGAACATATGCTTCCAATTCGTCCCATGTTTTGGGAGGATTGGGGAGTCGTGCCGAATCATAAGCCATAACCACTGTTGTTCCGCGGTACGGTACAAATTTGCTCTCATAAATGGAAGGTTTAATCAGAAGATTCTTATAATTGGGGATCTTTGAGAAGTCAAGGTCCCGGAATAAATCCGTACTTCCGGCTTCATCAATATATTGTTGCAGAGAGGTGCTGTTTTCCGCGATAATATCAAAACCGGAATTGGTCTTACCCGTCTTATAGGCTGCGGCAATCCGTGAACTTAATGTATCTTCACCGGTCCCGGAAAGGATAAATTGCAGTTTTACGACAGAGGTTGATTCGGGTCGAGCGTTATAAGCCTCAATAAGATTATTGAAGAGATCGGAAACATTTTGCGATCCCGTGCTCCATAAAGTTACGGTCGGCTTGTCCGCAGCCGCGACCGGGCTGACAGCGACTACGAAAATCAACACAAGCAATAAAGTTAATTTTGTTTTCATTAAAATACTCCTTTTTTGATTAATTCCGGCTCCCAAAATTGGGAAGCGCGGTTATTCAACGAATGATAAATTTGCACCGGCAGGATTATGCGGGCGCAATTTTTTCCTTTTTCTTTTCCGAATCGGGTTCGTAACGATAAGTGCCTTCAAAATAACAATTTACCATGTCTCCGCGTTTATATTTTCCGGCTGTTTCCGCCGATACGTACGCTTTCACAATTCCGCTGTCCGTTCCGATTGCAATTTCGTAGAAATGGCCTAACATCATAATGGTTCGAACGTAACCGCCGATATCTCCGCCGGTTCCGTCCCCCAATTCCAGTGTCACGTTTTCGGGACGAACGGCGATTGTTGTTCCGTCACGCTGTTCGATAAAATTCATTTCTCCGATGAAGTCGGCGATATAGCGGGATGCCGGATGATCGTAAATTTCCGCCGGTGTTCCGATCTGTTCGAAAGATCCCTTATTCATCACCACAATCCGATCGGACAACGCCATCGCTTCTTCCTGATCATGCGTGACAAAAACGACCGTGATTTCCAAATCGGTCTGGATCTTCCTTAATTCCTCACGCATTTGAGAACGAATTTTGGCATCCAATGCCGAAAAAGGTTCATCCAAGAGCAGCACTTCCGGTTGGAGCAAAAGAGAACGGGCAATCGCGATCCGTTGTTGTTGTCCTCCCGACATTTGATTGGGATATTTCTTTTCAAAGCCCGACATTTTTACCAATTCAAGCATTTCGGTGATTCTTCTTTGGATTTCCGGCTTCGGAATTTTCCGTAATTTCAAGCCGAAAGCCATATTTTCATAAACGGTCATATGCGGCCATAAGTTATAGCTTTGAAAAACCATGGCGGTAGGACGTTTTTCGGGCGGCAAGTGAGAAATATCCTTACCGTCGATCAAAATCGAACCGGTATCGCAACTCAAAAAACCGGCAACTGTGCGTAAAATGGTTGTTTTTCCGCAACCGGACGGGCCGAGCAAAGTGACTAATTCTCCCAGATTTACAGTCAGATTAATGTTTCTGACACCGTCGCCCGTCTTATATAGTTTGGTCATATTGCGGATTTCGAGTTTTACCTGATCACTCATAATGTAAAGTTTCCTTCCCGGTTTTTTGATGAATTAACCCATTTTGTATCCGCGGGCGAGCGTATCCGCGCCAAGGTATCTGCGCATCAATAATAACAATGCGAGGTTGGGGGCGATAAGGATCAAAGAGAAAACAGCGCCGGCGGTAGATGGGTAATCAAGAATAACGCCATACATTTCTACGGTCATCGTGCGGTAATACGGCAAACCCACCAAGAGAGTGCCGGTGCTTTCGCCTAAAGAGGCGATAAAAGCAAACATGGCGGCGACGGCGATCCCGGGCCAGGCAGTCGGCAACGTTACGTACCAAAAAGTACGCAGCGGACCGGCACCGGCATCCCTGGCTGCCTCCTCTTGGTTGGCGGGAACATTGCGGAATGCGCTGGTCGGAAGCCAAATCATCATCATCATGCATTCGATCAGATGGATCAGCAGAACACCTGTAAACGTCCCCATCAGATTCATCTTGTAAAACACGATCGCCATGGAAGTGTAGATACCGATTTTCGGGAATGCATTTCCCAACAGGAAAGAAAACATCACCATTTTCCTTCCGGGGAAGTTATATCTCGCAAGAACGTAAGCTGCGGGAAGGCAGATGATCATTGAAATAAACGTTGTCGCAAACGCAAACTCAAACGAAAGACCAATTGATTTCACTAACGTCGGCTGATTCAGTACATAATTCCACCATTGAAAGCCGAATTGAGAGGGGATAATCGAAGGGTACTCGTATTTATTTGCGAACGCCAGCATAAAAGTGTAGAGCAACGGTCCATAAAAAAACAGGATAAAAACAATCAGAAGAAGTGCTTCATAAAAACGTCTTTTACCGAGACTGTGATACCAACGTTTAGGGTTCAGGAAACTCATTTTTCCGATTATCTCCTTTCTGTCTGCCTTCTTGTTCGATAAAACCGAGAAAATCCATTTTGATCTTTATTGCCATTTTTACCTTTTTTGTGGTGATATTTCGTACTCTTAATCGTAGCAGCCTGTAGATTTCTTCACCGTCATTCACTGTCCAAACCGAGACTTTTAACCCGTTATTATGGAAGAATCGAATGCGGTCATCCGTGGCATACTCGAGTGGCATATTGAAAGTAGTAAGAGAAAAATCTTTCGCCATTTTGATCAAATCAGGAAGGTATCTATCGGGATCGGGCACTTCGTCACGTAAGACTTCCCATGGATTGGTATGCAGCGTCTCTCTTAAATACTCTTTCCCATCTGCAATCAGTTTCTTTTCAACCAACGGAATCATCGCTTCTTCGATATTCCATTGGATGTCGCATTTTTCGATTATTTCCGGCCGTTGGCGCAATAATTCCGGCGTAACACTGCCGGAAAGATAAATTCTGTCTTTGGAAAGCTGATATTGTTCGGCTGATTCAAGTACCGAAGGAATAATCTCTGTCTCTTTAATATCGCAATTCAAGCAAATATTTTTATTTGTTCGGAAAATCTCCAAAACTTGGATTAATTCCGCATGTCCGGCATATATTCTCTCTTGATCAAGATTATGAGAGAGAATTAATCTGCCGTTTTTATCGGCTCGGACATCTACTTCGATAATATCCGCTCGGTTATTTATCCCCGATAAAACGGATTCCAGCGAATTCATCAGTGTATCATCACAACCGCTGTGGGCAGTGATCGTTGTGTGAATCAAATTATTTCCGTTTAGCATATTCTCGTGCGAATTTTTTCCGATAAAAAATGAAAACTCACCTTTCTATGGCAAAAAATACATCTTCAATAAGCTGTTTGAAAATTCTCTAAAAACGATTTGTTCCCGCTGATCGGAGCGGAAATATGATTCTTGAAACAAAAACAATCATAACATGGGACAACCGAAAGAAAGGATTTAATCTGTAAAATTGTCGTAAAAAGCGGGTAAAAGACAATAGATGTTTTGCCTGAAAATTACCTTTTTAGAAAGGTTATCCCCTATAGTTTCTCCCTTTATCATTGTTTCATTTCATTTCTGCAAAAATGCTGATTCGGACAATCTTACGGCAGCTTATTTTGTCTCTTCAACCTCAAATTTATCCGATTCCATGTAAGGCGCTAACATAAAGATTACACGGGCTTCTTCGGAACTTACATTAGCGAGTGCGTGAACTTCATTCGGCTCACAACGAACGACATCCCCCGGTATTAAGTTATAAACGGTCCCGTCAACATTTAATTGAACATTTCCTTTTTCGACATAAAAATTTTCCTCCATCACTTTATGAAAATGCGGAGTCAACTTTTGTCCGGGTTTTAAACGAATAATTCCCATGTTCATCCGCGGTCCTTTGATGATATATTTCGGTCCCCAATCACCGAATCGGTACTCTCTTTCGTTTTCATTGATCTTGTCCATATGCCTTGACACCCCTTTTTAAATTTGTTTGAGATGGAATTCATATTCTATAAAATATTTTTGTTTCCGTGTAAAAAATGTCAATATAATTTTATCAAAATTAAAGCAGACTGTTCTCTGAATTTTTGAATCTTGAGAGGATTTTGGGTGATAGGATATTTGATCATCTGATAATTAAACACATTATTAAAGAGATCATTCTTTGACCGTAGACGATTATTAAATGTCATAAAAATGAAGGAATCCCTTGACCGGTAATTCGATTTCTACTAAACTAGCCTTATGATAAAAATGATCTATTTCGGGTACGGAATGTTGATGGCCGGCCGCCATACGGGGCGGTTGAGCTTAACGTATCAAAGATAGTCTTTTCTTTATCTTCATAATTATGTCTGATTCGTGAGGCTCTTTTCATCGTAAAAGAGCCTTTTTTTTGAAAAATAAGTAAATAAGGTTTCATAAGCATGATTGAGATCCGCCACTTGAGTAAACAATTTGAAATGAAGGATGGTCCTTTTCAGGCACTGGAAGATGTCTCTCTGCATGTAGAACAGGAAGATATTTACGGTATTATCGGCATGAGCGGAGCGGGCAAGAGCACGCTTATCCGCTGTATCAATTTGCTGGAAGAACCGACATGGGGAGAGATTCTGATTGAAGGGAAATGTATTTTCAGAAGGTTAAAAGACGTCAGCGACCCGAAAGCGGAGGATCAAAAATTTGTTCGACTCAATGATACTGATTTACGCAAACTACGGCGTGAAATCGGGATGATTTTTCAATCTCCGAATCTTCTGATGCAACGGACTGTGGAAGAAAATATTGCTTTTCCGCTGGAAATAGCCGGCTATCCGCGATCGAAGATTCAAGACCGCGTAAAGGAACTGATGGATTTGGTGAATATTCTGGATAAAGCTCACAATTATCCGTCTCAGCTATCCGGAGGGCAGCGGCAGCGGGTTTCAATAGCGAGAGCGATGGCGAATACCCCGAAAATACTTTTGTGCGATGAGCCGACTTCCGCATTGGATTCGCTGACCACCACACAGATCTTGGACCTATTGTGGGATATTAATCAACAGTATAAGGTGACGATCGTCATTATCACACATGAAATTGAGTTAGTTAAGAAATTATGCAGCAAAGTAGCGGTTATTGATAATACTCGAATTGTGGATCAAGGAGAAGTCGGACAGGTTTTGTTGAACCCGAGCATGGAAATTACCCGGCAGTTGATGCGCGGCAAGATTGGGAGTGAGGAATAACGCTATGTCATTTTTTATGGCTTATTTGTTGGGCACCCCGCTGGGAATCTTGGTCGTGATTACGGCGCCTAAATCGATCGCTCCCCATAAGGGAGTCAATGAAGTACTCAGCTGGATCATTAATATCGGCAGATCCATTCCTTTTATTATCCTGATGGTCGCTCTGATGCCGCTTACCCGTTGGATCGTCGGAACGACAATCGGACCGGTTGCGACAATTGTTCCGCTCACGATAGCGGCGACACCTTTTGTCGCGCGCATGATCGAACAATCCTTGGTCGAAGTGGATTCAGGCTTGATTGAAATGGCTCAAGCTATGGGCGCCACTTCCTCGCAAATTATCTTTAAAGTGCTTTTGCCGGAAGGATTGCCTTCGGTGGTTCGCGGCATTCCCATCACCATTATCAATTTGATCGGATCCTATGCCATGGCCGGTGCCATCGGCGGGGGCGGGCTGGGAGATTTGGCGATCCGATACGGATATCACCGCCGGCAGTCTGATATCATGATTGTCACAATAGTCTTGTTGATTATCATCGTGGAAATCATTCAATTGCTGGGTAACTTTGTCGCGAATCGGATTGATAAACGGGATGTCCGTTGATCTGTTGTACGAAAAAAGAGAGAGCGGATTTCCGTTCGATCTTTCTTATTCAAATAAGTGAATTTGTTTTAGAAGGAGCAATATCATGAAACGTATTAGCATTCTTATTTGTAGTGTATTGCTGTTAACAGCAATGGTTCTGTCGGGTTGCTCAACGAATACGGAAAAAGCGACGGCAACCGTGAAATCCACGGTTGAAAGTGTCGCGACCGTTTCCAAAGTTGAAACCGCAAAAGATACTGCTTCCGAAGCAGTAACGACAGAAGAAACCGCAGCAACCGGTTCAGCTGTGACAACCGAAGAAACGGTTAAGGAAACAGCGGTTACTTTTTCCAAAGAAAATCCGATCACCCTTAAAATCGGTGCGTCACCGGTTCCGCATGCGGAAATATTAGCTCAAATCAAAGAGCCGTTAGCCGAAAAAGGGATCAATCTGGAAGTGGTTGAATTTACGGACTATATTCAACCGAATATTGCTCTTGAGGACGGCAGTCTGGATGCTAATTTCTTCCAGCATTTCCCTTATCTGGATGATTTCAATAAAAATCAGAAGAAAGAGAATGCGGATTGGACCACTCTTGTTCCGTTAGTTTACGTACATTTTGAACCGATGGGCATTTATAAAGGGAAGACCGCCAGTTTGGATGCCTTAAAAGAAGGCGCGAAAATCGCCGTTCCGAATGATCCCACCAATGAAGCGCGGGCTTTGCTCCTACTGGAAGCAAACGGTCTGCTCAAAATTGCGGAAGGGAAAGGTTTGGAAGCCACGGCGAAAGATATTGTCGACAATCCCAAGAAGTTTGAAATCGTCGAATTGGAAGCCGCGCAGGTGGCCTTGTCCATTCAAGATGTCGATATTGCGGTTGTAAACGGCAACTATGCATTAAGTTCCGGCTTAACCCAAGCGGATATCCTTGCTCAAGAATCTTCCGATTCCGAAGCGGCTAAAAAATATGCCAATTTGGTTGCGGTTCGCGAAGGCGAAGAGGATCTCCCGCAATTTGTATTGTTAAAAGAAGCGATCACTTCAGATGCCGTGAAGAAATTCATTGAGGAGAAATATAAAGGTTCCGTCGCTCCCGTATTCTGATTTATCGCAAGAATTTGAACCAATAAAACGACCGGTTTGGAAAGACCGGCCGTTTTGTTTAAAGCAAAAAACCGATTTCAATAATCCGATTGAGCCTTTTACGGAAACTTGAACGTAAATCATAGTAAAATCTATTGTCAATAAAACAATTAAGGAGCTTTCATGACTGATTTTGATATCAAAAATGATTCGTTGGCGGAAGGCGGACGCCGCCGGATTGAATGGGCAGAGAGAGAAATGCCGGTCCTTCGTTTGATTAAGGAACGATTCCAAAAGGAGAAACCGCTCAAGGGAATTCGGATGTCAGCTTGTCTGCATGTTACGGCGGAAACCGCAAATTTGATGAAGACTTTGCAAGCCGGAGGAGCGGATGTGGTGCTGGTCGCATCAAATCCGTTATCCACACAAGATGATGTGGCTGCCGCTTTGGTCATCCATGACGAAATTCCGGTTCATGCGATCAAAGGTGAGGATAATGCCACCTACTATAAACATATCGAAGCTGCTTTGGCTCATAAACCGCAAATCACAATGGATGACGGGGCTGATTTGGTCAGCACGATTCATAAAAGTCATCGTGATTTGATACCGAATATTTACGGCGGTACGGAAGAAACAACAACCGGCGTTATCCGGCTGCGAGCTATGGCTGCCGATAAAGCGTTGATGTTTCCGGTTATTGCTGTCAATGATGCTATGACAAAACATTTCTTTGATAACCGGTATGGAACCGGGCAATCGACTCTGGACGGCATTATTCGTGCGACGAATATTTTGATAGCCGGGAAAGTTTTTGTGGTGTGCGGTTATGGTTGGTGTGGCAGGGGACTTGCACAGAAGGCACGCGGTATGGGTGCGGATGTCATAGTGACTGAAGTGGATTCTTTGAAAGCTTTGGAAGCGGTAATGGATGGTTTCCGGGTCATGCCGATTAAAGAAGC
>JALHEL010000420.1 GCA_022837205.1 Leptolinea sp. | reverse complement strand
TGACGAATAATTTTTACGGTTTCGCCTTTTCGACCGATTAAGATCCCCGGTTTGGCTGTGTTCACCACAACTTTCACTTTTCCCGGGAATCGTTCGACTTCCACTTTGGAAACGCCCGCTTTTCCGGTTTGTTCGTGAATCATGTTTCGGATCTGAAGATCCTGATGAAGCTGATCCACATATTCATTTCCTGTAGCATACCAACGCCCGTCCCAGGGTTTGTTGATATTCAATCGAAATCCGATAGGATGTACTTTACGACCCATATTGTTCTCCTGAAAACTCCTTTGGTCTCTTCGTTCTCACACTACTCACGTTCACGAAGAACCACAGTAACATGGGATGAGCGGCGTAATACCGGTTTGAAACGTCCGCGCGCTCCGAAATATCGCCAGCGGCGTGTGGAAGCTTCATCACAGTAAATCGAATGCACATACAGATCATTTCGATCCAATCCAAAATTCTCCTCTGCATTGGAAGCAGCTGAAGCAATCAATTTATAGACCGGTTCAGCGGATACTTTATTGGTAAACTTCAAAATATTTAATGCATCCGTAACCGATTTACCGCGTACCAGATTGATTACCAGACGAACTTTCTGGGCGGAAACACCACAATTGTTCAGTTTTGCTATAACATCTTGAGCCATGGTTTTTACGCCTTCGTCGCTTTCTCCGAAACATGACCGCGGAATAACCGGGTTGGGGCAAATTCGCCCAAACGATGACCCACCATATTTTCGGTTATATAAACAGGAATATGGCGGCGCCCATCATGTACGGCAATTGTATGACCTACCATCTGTGGGAAGATCGTGCTTGCCCGGCTCCATGTTCGAATTACTTTCTTTTCGCCGGCGTCATTCATTTTTTCGACCTTCTTCAGAAGTTTCGGGTCAACATAAGGACCCTTCTTTAATGATCGTGACATAACTTCGTTCCTCTCTAAATTTACTGAACCGAGGACTAACGCCCGCTCTTCGCGTTGCGACGTCGCACAATATATTTATCTGTTTTCTTATTCGAGCGAGTCTTATATCCGAGCGCCGGTTTTCCCCACGGGGTTTTCGGCCCGGGCATACCCACAGGTTGCCGACCTTCACCGCCGCCATGCGGATGATCGCGCGGAGACATCGCTGTACCGCGGACAGTCGGACGAATCCCTAAATGTCGTTTCCGTCCGGCTTTGCCGAGTTTAACATTGCTGTGATCCAAATTGCCCAGCTGCCCGATTGTTGCGTAGCAGGTTTGCAGAATCAGACGAACCTCACCGGATGGCAGACGAATCTGCGCATAATCGCCTTCTTTTGCCAGTAGTTGCGCGGAAGAGCCGGCTGCCCGAACCAATTGGCCGCCTTTGCCGGGTTTCATCTCAATATTATGAATGGTGGAACCCACCGGAATATTGGAGATCGGCATGGCATTTCCGGTGCGGATTTCGACTTTCGGCCCGGAGACAACGGAATCATTCACCTTTAAACCGATCGGTGCCAGAATATAGCGTTTCTCGCCATCTTTATATTGAACGAGCGCGATCCGAGCCGTTCGATTCGGATCATACTCAATCGCAATTACTTTGGCCGGCACATCAATCTTATCGCGCCGCATATCGACAATCCGAATATAACGTCGCTCTCCGCCGCCGCGGTGACGGACCGTAATCCGGCCGTCCGAGTTGCGACCTGCGTGATTTTTTCGAATCACGATCAGCGATCGTTCCGGTTTATCTTTGGT
>JALHEL010000419.1 GCA_022837205.1 Leptolinea sp. | reverse complement strand
AATTACATTTACCAATAATAATATCAATATTTTCCAAAAGGTCTTCATCGTCCGATTATCCAGATAATTTCTATGAAAGATTTTACACTAAAAACAGGTCCCTAATAAATATTAATAGATATCAACTCAACTTTCAAAAATAGCTTATATTTCGAAGATAAAAAATAACAAATAATCGAAAAAACTCATAAGTCGTCGCAGCGGGTTCTTTTGAGATCTTTCTTTTTCAAAATTCTTTATTAAAATGAAGATATGGTTCTTTATATTGACGGGCATAACTTAATTCCAAAAATTCCCGGAATGTCTCTTCGGCAAATTGACGATGAAAAACACTTAATTGAATTATTACAGGAATACAGCAGAATCAGCCGAAAAAAAGTCGAAGTATTTTTTGATCGGGCAGCTCCCGGCTTCAATGGTGATAAAACGGCAGGAACGATATTGGTGCATTATATATCCGAGAAAACAACGGCGGATGAAGCAATTATTCGGCGTGTCCGTGCTTGGGGGAAACGAAGCAAAGAAATAACGGTTGTTTCTTCCGATCATCACGTGCAAAATCAGGTGAAAGCACTCGGTGCAGGGATGATGACTTCCGATCAATTTGCCCGAGAAATTATCTATTTATCACAGCAGTCGCAACTGAAAAATAATAAGAAGGACGAACCCCAACCGGAGCGTCCTCTGTCGGAAAAAGAAATCCGGGAATGGATGGATTTGTTTAATTCAGGACCGTCAGAGAAATATTCAAAATGATCAGATAAATAATCCAGACGTTTATCGGGATCATCAGATATCCGGCGCGATGATCCACTAACCATGCCATTGACAGAACGATCAAACCGAGAATAATCCCCGCGATCACAAGGACCAGGGCACCGGTTAAATTCCCGGTGTTAAACATCAAGAAATTCCAACAAAATATTAATCCCAGAAGAATCAATGTATTGATCAATACATTTTTCTTCCGATTGGGGTTGATTTGTCTCTCAAGAATGAACCAAACAGCGATTCCGACCAATGCCAATAGGATTATCTGAACAGCAATCAGAAAATTTTCGGAAGGGAAAAAAGCGGGGAGATGAATGGCTCCCCGATAAATTCCGGCATAATCTTGTTGAATTTGGTTGACGCAGCAAAAACCGAAAAAACCGGCTGTTATAACAAGACAAAGGATTAATAAGGGTATTTTTTTCATTCTGAGACTTCTTTCGTTTCTAAATGATGATGGTTCCGTTGTACAAAAGCCAAGAACAGACACATCCGCATATTATAGCTGAGATAATATTATTGTTAATCGATCGTTTCATCCGATTCTGTATAATCAATAATAAACTAAAAATGATAAAACTGTACATAACGGTATCTGTCATCGCACCCAAACAAAGCGTGAAGAAAGAATCGGTTGTGACAGAGGGCAACCCGGCTACAGCAGAAAACTGTCGGGTCAAGAACTCCAAGCCCGGAGTGCCTCCAAATAAAACAGGGAAAAATTGAACGGCGAGGAAAAACAGAAAAGCTCCAATGGGAATGAAATTATCAAACAAGAAGTTTTTTTGTTTTGGCCATGTTGCGTGTAACCAAAAAAATAGACAAAAGAAAAGAGAGTATAGGCTCAGGCGCGTTTTATTAATATCCGAAAAAGGGCGTAAGCCCGGAACTATAAATCTGAATTCAATCATGAAAACTCTCGAAAATATCCAAACGATACCATAGAGGATCAGACATATCACAAT
>JALHEL010000418.1 GCA_022837205.1 Leptolinea sp. | reverse complement strand
CACCCGTTCGCCACTAATGTATTGCTACATCCGTCCGACTTGCATGTATTAGGCACGCCGCCAGCGTTCATCCTGAGCCAGGATCAAACTCTCCGCTATGTTTTCTTCATACCTTCTTTCAAAGATATGTTATCTTTCTTTGCTCTCCGGAATCAATCTGGTTTGTTTCTTCATTTCTGCTGCTTCTCAATTGTCAAGGTTCTTCGCGCCCTCGTTTCCCAGGCGCAACGTCTTATTATATGTGTTTCGTTGATCTCGTCAAGGTTCTTTTTTGAAAAGTCATTACGGTCTTTTTTCCTTTTTTTTCGAGACCACCGTAACCCTTTTTCTAAGGCGGACTATTATTATATATCACCCGCCCCACTTTTGTCAATATATTTGGTATAAACAAATTATTTAAAATCAGGTGTTGATCGGAAAATTTATCGAAACATTTTTTTACGTCGATAATTAATCAGAGGAGCTATTAATTTTCGCAGTTGATATTTCAGGAAAAGGACAGAAAATTTCGATCTGCCGTCACGGCGACGAATCTGAATCATTTCCGGCCAACAAGATGCATCCGCGGTAATCGTCTTGGCATCTTCATGCAATCGAAAATCAGCCCAGACCTTTCCCGGTATATATCGAAAAGGCGCGATTCGAGCCAATCTTAACCACAAATCATAATCCATGGCAAAATAGATGCTTTCATCCAGCGGACCTACTTTTTTCCAGAGCTCCCCTCGAAAGAAAAAAGCTTGTTGAGGAATATGAACATATCCGCGCTGTAATTTTTTTAGATCCGTTTGTCGCGCATCGAATTTCCCGATAATACGGTCATGACTGTCGATAAAGTTACAATCGCCATATACAAACCCCAAGGAAGGATCCGACATGAGAGCTTCCACAGCGGCTTGAATGGCTCCCGGCTCATAGATATCGTCCGAATTCAGCCAGGCAAAAATCTCTCCTTTTGCCCGATTAAAGCCTTTATTAATGGCATTCGTCTGACCTTTATCCTTCTCGGAAACCCAATAAGCCAAACGGTTCTCATATTTCCGAATAATCTCGACACTTCCGTCGGTCGATCCTCCGTCGATAATGATGTACTCAAGGTTCGGATAATCCTGACTCAAAACGGATTGAATGGTACGTTCGAGAAATTCCGCCTGATTAAACGAAGGTGTGACAATACTGACGAACGGAAAAACCGCCTTTTCACTCATTTAACCCTCTCAGATCATAAATCAGATAGTCCGGTTCTTCCGCATAGAGCTTCGTATTTCGAACCAACCAATTCTGAAGCCGCGGCTGCGCATAAAAGCTGTCAAGGTCCGTCACAATTAAGTATTCACGATTTATCATTGCCCGGCGAATGATGGTGTCAGCTTCCTCTTCCGAAAGCTTTTCAATATTTTGTTCCCAAATCATCGGTGTCCGAAGGCCCCAATAGATCATTGCCGCCCCATAATCATCCATAATTCCGATCGTGTTGATTTGACCCGGGTAGGGATCTAATTCAGCCGCGAGAGATTGCCATCGTTCCGGCCAGGCTCGATAATCCCTTCGGTTCAAGCTGATGACACTGTCCGCACTCCACCAGCTTCCCAACAGAATCAGGCAGACAGTAATTCCGACATAAGCAAGCGTCCGACCCTCTTTTAACCTTCCGACAGCCTCAAAGATTGATTCAGCCGATCGGCCGAATCCGAAAGAAATCATCGGGAATAAAGGCAATTGATAATAATCGTGGGT
>JALHEL010000041.1 GCA_022837205.1 Leptolinea sp. | reverse complement strand
CACCGAAAACCCCTATTTTGAGGTTATTAAAGCATTACTGTCGCGTTCGCGTGTTTTTGAGTTGAAACCGTTGAATGAAACCGATCTCAACATTATTTTGAATCGGGCTTTATCGGATCCGGAGAGAGGATACGGAAAGCTGAATGTGAAATTGGATGATGACGCACGCCGGTTGTTGTTGGATTTGGCCGGAGGGGATGCGCGGAATCTTTTGAACGGTTTGGAATTAGCGGTCGAAAGCACCAAGCCGGATGAAGACGGCATCATTCATATAACGCTCAAAATCGCCGAAGAATCCATACAAAAAAGGGCGCTTCAATATGATAAAAACGGCGATATGCACTACGATACCATTTCGGCATTTATCAAATCCGTTCGCGGCAGCGACCCCGACGCGGCTTTGTATTGGGCGGCAAAAATGTTGTTGGCGGGAGAAGATCCGCATTTTATTTTACGGAGATTGATTGTGTTAGCCAGCGAAGATATCGGACTGGCTGATCCCAATGCGCTGCAGGTGGCAGTGGCGGCGGCTACTGCTTTTGACTATATCGGTATGCCGGAAGGATACTATCCGATCGGAGAGGCAATTCTCTATTTGGCGACTGCACCGAAATCCAATTCGGTGGGCGCGATTTTCAAGGCGATGGATCATATAAATGAGCAAGGCACCGGGCAGGTTCCTTTACCGTTAATGGATGCCAGCCGAGATGCGAAAGGGCTGGGACACGGGCAAGGATATTTATATCCGCACGAGTTTCCCAATCATTATGTGAAACAACAATACCTCCCCGACGGGGTGAAAACGGATTTTTATCATCCCGGCGAACAAGGCTATGAAAAGAAAATCAAAGAATGGATGGAATATCTCAAAAAGAATTCGGAGTAAACCGAATTCTTTTCTTCTCGAAATGTTGATTATTTGATTCGGATTATGGATGAAACGGAAATATTTTCCGCTTTTTCCGTTTTATAATCCCTGACCGGTTTCAATCAGGTCGATCAATGAATCCGGTGAAAATTCGGCCGGAGCGATCATATAAAACACCTTGTCATCCTGAACGGAAACATAAATTTGTTCTCCGTCAGTTCCGGTCCAAGATCCGTTTATTTTACTTTTTCCCCAGCGCTTGTCGTTGTAATCTTTCAGACTCTGAGAAAATTCCTTGGCATCGTTGACGGTATCCCAGACGGTTTTCCCGAAAAACATCGGTTTGCCGTCACATCGTGCGAACTGGAAAGCTCCGCCACCCCATCCTGCCGCGGCATTTTTAGCAGATTTATCGGAAATTCGCCAACTTTTTTCATAGCCGCTGTTCAGTAACCATAATAAATCCGCTTCATTCAAGACGTTGTCATAGACCAAATCACAACTTTCATCGAGATTCTTTTGAAAGGGTTCGAACAGAACATTAACCGGCTGGTCGGCGGAATATTTTTCGGGATGCATGATTTGTTCGGCGCTGAGAGGCGGATTCGAATACAAATCATTCACAGCCGAAAAACCGCCCTTTCGATAAACCGAAGAAACAAAATCAAATCCATAGGTATAAGGGAAAAGAAGATAATTTTGGAAATATTGCGGCGCATTATCAAAAACGGACGTATCCTGTTCAACCATGCGCTCATCATATAACCCCAAATCAGGTTGTGCGGCTAAAAGCATCTCCGTCAATGTTGCGTCCCCTTCAAAAACAGATCCCAACACAAAACAATATTCCTGATTTTTTTCACAATACTCATCGTTGTAATTCAGAGTTTTTGCAGGATTAAAATGATCAAATTGCAGGAAGTGAGTATATTCATGGGCTAAAGTCAATGAGTTATCGGTTTCGGATCCTCCTTTGATTAAGTACATTACGTTTGCATCTTCGTCATAATATCCCGCGATTTGTTCCGTATAAAAGTCCAGGTAAAATGATTCAAGATCCATTTCTGCGGGAATAAAACCGAGAAGCGTTAAAATATCATGCTCGTCTTGGAAGTCCTGCTTCGTCGTATCCTGATACATGTCATTAATAAGTTGGTCTCGTAATTCTTCTTTTGTCAGAAAAGTAATATTGAAATCACCTTGTGCCTTTAATCCCCGTATCTTTTCGGCTCTTTTGATAATTTCCTGTTGTTTTTGGGTAATTTCCGTATTATTGATTTCGGTTCCGTCTGTTTCGTTGTCAGGGGTAACTTCGGGAAGTGCGGTTTGATCTTCGGGTGAAGTCTCGGGAACGGCGGTTTCATAAATAAGTTCTTCATTATTTTTGTCGATCCGGTGATTGAGGAAATAGACTCCGAGAGCAGCGGCTGACAGACAGAGACAACCGATTAATACGATGACGGTAATGACAACAATTATTATCGTCTTATTGTTATTCTTCTTTTCCATTTTGAGTCCTTCCCATTTCTTTATTCATACTGTTTGAGGTATTCCATCGCATATTGTCCGTCGCTGTTGTTCGGATTAATATCCAAGACTTTTCGAAAGCATTTTTCCGCTTGGTTTTTATCTTGTAATAAAGTATAAGCCCAACCGTTCCATAACCAATTTTCTTCCGAATGATTGTTGATTTTTAGCATGGCAGCTGTGCGATCACGTAATTCTTCAGCCAATCCGTTCTTAAAAGCTGCATCGTACAGAGAAAAATCATATAAAAGATAACGCTGAGGAATGCCGACTTGTAAAGCGGTACGAAAAGAATCCCACGCTTCTTCATTGTGATTATTCTCAATCAGCAAAGCAGCGGCATTGAACCAGGCAAATTGATTATCCGGAACCATGGTCACATCTGTCTGAAATTTCTCCAAAGCCCTTTTTGAATTTTCCTCTTCATCCCAGTCCGAATTCAACAATAGAGCGAGGGATTCTTCGCGATCGACAGGATAGATAACCAGATATTCTCTACGGAACGGATACCAGTCTTCCATCAATCGATCAAAAGAAAGCGTTTGTTCGTTCCCTTTTAAAGGGTCGGAAAAATAAACGATTTTGTTTTTTGAATCGATCCCGGAAATCACGACATAACGAGCGTCCCAAAGGTCATCGCCTTTCCAGGCGGACTGCTGTCGTTGGTACTGCAGTCGAATCAGCACCGGAAAATGGCTATCGATTAAAGAAGCCAGAATTTGGATGTTCCCGTTTTTCCGTATGATACCGGAAAGATCGGGATATTTTTGCTCGCTGTAAGACAGCATTTCATTGAGAGATACATTGGGATCAAAATAATCCGGCTTTATTTTTTCACTCACCAAATACTGACTTTCCGGTTTCTCATAAAATCTCAAGAATGTGCTGAGAGAAGCCGGTCCGTCATTCAGGTAATCCGCCATTTCAAATATCGGCATTTCGAGTCGATCATTCACTTCCTCGGAAAGTGTCGCCGAATCATTGGTACTTGATTTCTCAGGATCTTCGATGACCCATAAAACACCCGGTGTCGGTGTGGGTGTAAAGGTAATTTCAAGATAAGGTTCGGATGAATTGATATCTTCCAGATTCTCGGCGAAAATCACTTCTTTCGACGGCAGATCAAGGGTCGGATAATAGGTTTGAATGCGATAATTAAGGGGGTTAACCGTACTGACAGGCAAAATCAGGCTTTTTCCGTAAGAGATGCCATCCAAAACAGATCGTCCCAAGGTTTGTCGAATAACGGGCACCTGAGCTCCCCAGATGATCAGGATAACGATGGTTATCAGGATAAAAACGACATAGGGCCAGGTCTTTTTTTTATTCTCATAAAAAAGAGGACGATTTTTATTTCTCATTCTTTTTTTGATGTTCTTTTTGGATGAAGACCATTGTTCCGATGAGAATAATCAAGACCAGAACCGTCCCGCCTAAGATTACGCCGTCTGTCTGATCTTCGTTTTCAAAATATTCAGCCGGAAGCTTCGGATAATCCGAGGGGAATGGAGTCGGAGTCGGTAAAATGATTGTCGGTTCGGCAGTTTGCAATAAACCCATTTGAATCGTTCGCGATGTTTGGGAAGCATGTTCAATTTTATCCGATTCCGAGAGGATGAAAGCAAAAACCACCAAAATACAAATGATAAGGAAAAGGATCCAATTAAATCTTCTTCGCTGCGATTTCGAGTTTTTTGACATGTTCATCCCAACTTACTTAATTGATTGCATCGATTGCTTTTTCGGCGGCATCTTCGGGAGTTGCTCCGGTTTTAATGACGGAGGATACTGCTTCGTTGATGACGGGTGTGATTTTATTCAAAATTTGGTCGGTTTGAATTAATTCTCCGTTTTCACAAATCGTGATCATTTTCTCGTAAAAACTGTCATTTTGCCATAGAGTCTGTCCGATAGAGCGGACAGGAAGATATCCGGCGGATTGAGTCCACTGATCATTAAAGCGCGGATCCGCAAATTTTTCAGCCAGTTTTACCGCCAGATTCTGAATTTCCGGATTGCTGTTGCTGAGTACCACATTCCATGTATTTACCAGAGGATAGCTATTGCTTCCGTTAAACAACGGAAGCGGGATGGCATCGATATCGGCATTTTGGCTGTGCCGGAAGGTGGTCAGTTTGGTGACGATAATATGTAAAGATCCTTCCAAAAACAATTGCCAATTTTCGTTGGCGCCCGATCCGCTTGTTCCCTGCGCCAAAGAAGGAGGGAAAGCCCCTTTCTGCCCTCCGGAAAGGAAAAAGTTGAGCGTGTCGGTCAGCTTGGCTTGATCGAGCCAGGGTTGCCCCATATCGTTTGTAATTTTCCCGCCCTTTGCCAGATAAATGAAGGTTCCGAATAAATCATACGGGTTGGAAGGTTCAAAAGCGATCGGCAATCCTCGAGACAGAATCTCATCCCAGGTATTTATTTCCGATCCCGTTTTCGACGGACGATAACCCAAGACCAAAGGATCGCCGGCAATCGGGATCCCATAAATCAAATTATTGACTGTGGATGACTCTTTTGCGAAAGGGTACCATGAAGCAGGATCGGTAAATAAACCGGTGCTGATCGGATAAATCAATCCTTTTTGAACGGCTGACACCAAATCATTACGATTCATGATAATCAGAGAAGGGATCACTTCGGGAGCTGCATTTACAGCCGCGGATAAGGTGTTGATGGCACTGCCTTCGCCGGTCAGCGATTTGACTCGAATATTGATGAGCGTGTTGGGATTTTCTTCCATGAAAATTTTGAGCATTTCTGTCAAAATTTTACCGGCTTCATCATTGGATGAAGGATCAAATTGCGGGGGTACCCAAAGGGTGAGAGTCCGGTTTTCCGAATTTGAACGATTCGGGACGGAAGTCTCATCGGAATCGTCAACGGTGGGCGACGACTCCGAAGTCGATTCATTCTCGGGCAGAATAATTTCTTCTTCGTTTGATACCGGTGTCGCAGTCTGTTTCACAGCGGGCATTATCGTCGCCGTCGGAGTACCGGCTAACATTTTTTTTACTTCGGAACAACCGGAAATTATCAGAATAACCAATAAAGCAGATGCCAAAACAGCTGCACCGAACCGAATAGGATGTTTTTTAAAAAAGTGTATTCTTGCCATTTGCTCTCTGATTTATTTTACTCCCGCACGGATAATCCTTTTATAAATCAACCGGATTCGACAGGAGATCGACCAGAAGACGGACGGATTCACTCACATCGTTGATATCGACCATTTCGGAAGGCGAGTGAACGTAACGGCAGGCAATCGACAAACAAC
The DNA here is from genome assembly GCA_022837205.1 of Leptolinea sp. Taxonomy (GTDB): domain Bacteria; phylum Chloroflexota; class Anaerolineae; order Anaerolineales; family Anaerolineaceae; genus Flexilinea. Next base: position 3,711 of record JALHEL010000041.1, on the reverse strand, counting down.
CGGCCGGAACTCCCGAACGAACCAACTGAATTGCCCCGGCATCGGTTCCGGCATGGCTCAAAACTTCCATTTGTACTTCGATACCGGTTCGATCCGCCGCTTTTTTCATCGCGTCGATTACCTTCGGATGAGCGATCAGAGAACCGTCTCGGACTTTAATGCAGGGACCTTTGCCTAAAACCGGATTTCCCGGCTCGCAATGAGGAACATCGGCTGCGAGAGTGACATCAACGGCGATTCCCATCTCGGGATTGATTGAGAATGCCGATGTTTTTGCACCTCTTAAACCGACTTCCTCTTGGGTGGAAAAGACAAAAAAGAGCTCATTCGGCGAATCTTTGAGGGCTTTGATCGTTTCGATTGCGACCAGACAGCCGATGCGATCATCGATCGCTTTGGAAACAACCCGATTTCCCAAATCCAAAAACGATCGGACAAAAACAGCTTCATCTCCGACTTTTACCGGACAGGTTTCGGCCGAATCGGCGCCGACATCGACAAAAAGCTGATCAACGGTCGGGACTTTATCCATTTTTTGGGTCTCCGCATACACAACGCCTTCCGTACCGTTTAGAAACTTTACTCTGGCACTGAAGCAGGTCAGCGGATTAACTCCTCCGATTGTGGCGACGTAAACAAAACCTTTATCGTTGATATGGGAAGCCATCAGACCGATTTCATCCATATGCGATGAAATCATGATCCGTTTGCCCCCACTTTTCTTGATTCCTTTGCGGGCGATCAGGTTTCCCATAACGTCGATTTGGATGTCATCCGCAAAAGGTTCGATTTCTTTTCGAATAACTTCCCGAATTTCATTTTCATATCCGGAAACACCGGTTGTTTGTGTCAGTTTTTCAAGCAAATTTTTCATAGATTCTCCAAGATGGTCAAAAAAAGCTGTGCTTCAGCGATTTTCTTTTAAAATATCCGCATCGATATGACGCAGTGCAACGGTCATTAATCGATAGTGTTCTTCCCAATCAGCTTTCCGGATAATGGAAGCGGCGGTATGGGTATAACGACCGGGAACGGAAAGCGAAATCGTCGGGATTCCGCTACGACTTGTATGGATGGCGCCGGCATCCGTCCCTCCGCTTGCCGGTTGTCGATATTGATAACGAATTCCGTACCGATCTCCCAAATCCGACAAATAGCGAATCAAACGATGATCATAGAGCGTTCTGCTGTCGTTTGTGTAGATTGCCGGACCCTGATCCAACTTTGTCCGATAGAGCGTATTTTCGGAATGATCCCAGGCGGGTTGATCGTTGGCGGGTGTGCAGTCGATAACAAAGGCAAAATCGGGATTGATATTATAAGCGGCAACTTCCGCCCCTCTCAAACCGACTTCTTCCTGTACCGTGAAAGCCGCAATGAGTTCGATTGAATCCGGGGCGTTTTTCAATAATTCGATCAACGTTGCCACCCCGATGCGGTTATCGATTGCTTTCCCGCAGAAACTGCCGCCCATACGCTTGAATTTTGTTGCAAAAGTCGCATAATCGCCCACTTCGATGTCTTTGGACCCCGGACCGGTATCGATTCGGAGATTGTCGGTCTTCAAAATCACTTCCCGTTCGGCGGGCGTCGATAAATGAACGGGACAGGCGCCGATAACTCCGGGGGCGTGCTTTTTGCCGACCTGAACCGCTTTTCCGGCCAGCGCACGTTCGTCGATACCGCCTACGACCTGAAACTTGAATATCCCGTCGGATTCTTTATCGACGATCATGAATCCGACTTCATCCATATGCGCGGCGACCATTACCCGCAGTGCGTGATCGTTTTTTGCATGTTTGACGGCAATCAAATTACCGATCGTATCCGTCGTCAGATTGTCTGCGACGGAGCTTACTTCCCGACGGATAATCGAGCGAATTTCATTCTCGTTTCCGGAAACTCCTACCGCGTTACTCAGTTCTTCAAGGAGCCGTACGCTGCTTTCCGGCAAAACAGGGAGGGAATCGATTGTTGATTTTTCTTCTTTTATCATAGGTTTAATCCTCCCATTTTATGGAATCCAAACTGTTTTCATCCAATCTGGCAATGTATTCCGCCATCAGATGACCGGCGCGCATCACATCTTTGATAGAGATCATCTCGACCGGTGTGTGCATATATCGGAGCGGGATACTCAAAAGACAGGTTGCCACTCCGCCCGAGGCGGTTTGGATCGGGTGCGCATCCGTCCCAGACATTTGCGGGAGCGGATCCAATGTATACGGGATGTCCAATTGTTCGCATAGTTGTTTCAGCTGGTTGAATAATACCGGATGAATATTGGCTCCGAATCCGATGGAAGGGCCGCTCTCCAGAGGCTTTCCTTTGTAGTTATCCACACCGGGTCCTTTGGCAAAGGTTACATCAATCGCAATTGCGATGTCCGGTTTCACATCACTCACGGTCGTTCGACTGAGAAATACGGTTTCTTCTTGAGTGGTACCGGTGGCATAAACATCCCAAGCATGGTTAAAACGTTGCAACTCGGTTAAACATTGCGTAACTGCCGCAACGGAGGCGCGGTTGTCTAAACTATGCCCGGCGATGCAATCGCTCGGCATTTCAAAAGGTAAATTGGCATAGGATACCGTATCCCCCGCCTGAACGGTCTCTTTCAGTTCTTCCGCGTTCAACCCGGTATCGATCACAAGTTGATTCAACGGGACCGGTTTACCGGTAAACGGCTCGGAAAGAAGATGCGGCGCCAGTTGGACGATTATTCCCCGGATATCACCTGATCGGCTGTGAATAATTACTTCTTGTCCCGGAAGAATTCGCGGATCGAATCCGCCTATCGGGGCAAAGTAAAGAACATCTTTTTCAATTCGTTCGATTACCATCCCGATTCCGTCCATATGCACGGCCATCATGATTCGTTTCGACGGTTTCCCGCTTTTTGAAAGGAATCCCTTCTTAATCCCATACAGATTTCCGACCGGTGAAATACTTATTTCGTCGGTTAACGGTCTCCATTTCTCTGCGATAGCCGAGCTGACCGCCGTTTCATATCCCGAAATTCCGGGAAGTGAAATAATGCTTTTTAAAAACTCTTTCAGTGATGTCTTTTCATCCATAAATATTTCCAGATTTCTTCGACAGGATTTATTCAAAAGCTATTATAACCGTCAATTTCTTTTTTTAACGCTTTCCGCCGATCTCAGCCTAAATTTCGGATCCGAATAACGTGATTTGATTTGGGTTCTTTCATCTCGGATGCTTTATTTCGAACGTCGATAAGTTCCCGTTCGCAGTCGGAGAACCGATCGGCGATCTTTAGATCTCTTTTCGGATAATTTTTGCCAGACGATCCGCTTTCAATTCGGAAATCAGATAACAGGGAGCTTTGAGCTGAGCAGCGAGTTTTCTGGTCATTCCCTGATCAAAGTCTTGAGTATCCAAATCAATAACAATGCTGCGGAAGTTTTCCGCCGCGATTTTTTCGGCGATGATTTTGGATTCTTCTTCCGGAGCCTTATCAAACATCGAAATGTTTCCGACACCGTCGGTCAAAACAATCAACAGTGCATTCTCATCGGGATGGCGTTTTCTTTCCCGTTCCAAGACTTCGTAAGCTTTCCATAACCCGGCTGTCAACGGTGTTTTCCCGCCTACCTGAACCTTTTTCATCGATCTTTCTGCCAAGGTAACGGAATAGGTCGGCGGAAGCACCAATTCGGCGGAGTCTTTTTGGAAGGTGATCAAACCGAC
>JALHEL010000417.1 GCA_022837205.1 Leptolinea sp. | reverse complement strand
GTCACGATCCTCTCATCGGTCATGACGGTATAAAATCCGGATTGATAACGAATCACGCGTCCTTGCAGAGTCATTCGCGGGTCGATTTAAGGGGTAACCTCAGGCGTTATTTGCCAAGGCGCTTTCGTCGGTTCCGGTGTCGGCGTGATCGTTGGCGTAGGAGTCGGTGTCTTCGTTATATAAACCCCCGCTTCCCAGTTGTAAAGCATGGATGCTTTTCCGTCAAAATAAAGTTCAAGAACTCTGCGGAAAATTGGAGCCGCATAAACCGAACCATCTCCCATATTCTCCACCAGAACGGCCACCGCGATATCCGGTTTTCCTTCCAGTTTTCGATCGGTATATCCGGCAAACCAAGCATGCGGATCTTCTCCGGGTGATGTCTGAGCCGTACCGGTTTTCCCGTAAACCGGATATTTAATATATTTAAAAGTCGAATAGGCGGTACCGCGCGGATTATTCGTCACACTCAGCATCGCTTGCTGGACTAATTCCAAATTTTCCTTTGAAACCGGTAATTTGCCTTGTTCTTCGGGTTTGAAAGCGTAAGTAACATTTCCTTCGTAATCCACAATCTGTTCTACAACCTGAGGACGATATAGTGTCCCTCCGTTACCGACGGCTGCCACAAAACGGGCGACTTGAAGCGGTGTGACCAATAAAGTCCCTTGTCCGATACCCATTTGAACGGATGAATATTCATCGGGAGGTGTTTCGACATTCCCGGATTCCTCTTCCACCTCACCGATGCCGGTAGGCGATCCGAGGCCGAATCCCCTTGCCATACTGGGTAAATAATCCGCTCCTTTTTGCCGAAAAAGCTCCAGACCGATTTTATAAAACCAAGGATTACAGGAGCGCATCAAACCTTCCGAAAGCGTGAGTTTACCGCTTGCCGCGACATCATGATCGAGTGTCCAGTCGGTTAAAGTGATTCCGGGCAATTCCGTAAATTCATAACCGCAATCGTAAGTGTCATTGACGTGATATACGCCGGATTCCAAAGCGGCTGACATGGTGATTATTTTAAACACGGACCCCAGAGGATATTGTCCCTGGGTAGCACGGTTGTACATAGGACGGTCATCGTTATAAAGCAAATTTGCACTGTAAAAAGAATTGTAATTATTAAAATCCAACAAGTTCGGGTCAAATCCGGCGATCGCCCTTTGAAGGTCATATTGGAAATCTTCTTTGAAGGTTGTATAGATCGTTTCGGCAGGGACGGGATCGCTTTTATATAAACGGGTGATCGGGTTCCCGGCTGAATCAACGACATAAACAGAAGCTCCTCGTTCGCCATCCAAACGATCCTGACCCCATTTTTCGATCCCGATTCTTCCGATTCGTTCATCAATCCGATATCCTTGTCTTTTCATGGTTTCGGCTTCATCCTCGCCGATGGGTTGAACGTAACCGACCAAATGCGGAGCAGATCCGCCCTCATAATAAAAACGGCTTGCTGTATATGAATTGAGATAAACACCTTCATAACTGGAAATGGCTTCCATTCGTTCTTCAACAACCGCTGCGGGGACTTCACCGATGACCACGTAATCATACTGATTAGCTTCTTCCATCAGCTGTGTGATCACAAAAGTCGTTTTACCGGTCAGTCGTGAAAGTTCATTAATTAAGCCATTCCAACGGTTCGATGGGACGGAAGCAGGCACAACCCCGATTGCATATGCTTCTGTTTCTGCGGCAAGCGGAACACCGTCGATGTCATAAATCGGTCCTCGCGTCGGTACATCGATATCTATTTCGATTTTGTTTCCACCGCTCAGCTCGGGCATGATCATCCCGTCATCCCACTGTATTTTCCAATCATTCGCTTCAAAAACCAAATTCATTACCATATCGCGCGAGAAAGTTCCCGCTAACGCGGTTTGATAGGTCGCATGATATCCGATTTGCGCGGTTTTAGGGTTAGTTAAAGCGGAGGTCACCTCACAATTTAAACTTTGTAAAGTCAAGTTGGTTTCAGCTTCTTTATATTTGGTTTCAAAATCTTCGAACGGAATAGCATCTCTGCTGACTTGGGAAAGCATGTTATACATACTGACGAAATCATCCGCTTTCCAAAATTCAAGGAATGTATTCGCAGTTGTTCTCGCTTCCGGAGCGGAGGTTATCATAACCACCGGTTCCGGCAGAGGTGTATCACTCGGCATCACCGTGGTTATCTCAGGCGTTTTTGTCGATTCGTTGGAAACTTTCGGACCGCATCCGGCGGTAAAAACACAAAGAAAAATAAAGCAAATGATGAATCTTTTCATACGTTTCGTTCGATAATTTTTTGATTGAATAAGGATTTCCGTAACATTTCAGACTGATCCACTACACAATTGTAGTGAATATGGCTTTTGCAACATTCGATAACATTCTTCTCAAAGGAATAGTCAAAGAATGAAAACAATTTTTCCACATGGCATAAAGGGAGACCGATAACGCATGTGTAACATCCTTCAACGGATTCCACCAAATTAAAATCGGTATTTTGGATTGCGTAAGCACCCGCTTTACCCATAGGGTCACCGGTTGCGATGTAAGATCGGATAGTGGCTTGGGATAAGGGATTCATACGGACTAACGTGTCGCATAAAGTACTGACAGTTTTCCCGTTCCGATATAATGTTACGGCAGTACAGACATGATGAATTTGTCCTTGTAAAAAGGTCAGTATTTGAAATGCATCCTGCTCATCTTTGGGTTTCCCGATGATCCGATTTTGTGAATAAACAATGGTGTCGGCTGCAAGAACAAAAGAATTCTGCGTTTCCGTTCTGGAAGGAATAGCAAGCGCTTTCTGTTCCGCGATTCTTTGACAATACACCTGCGGAAGTTCTCCGGGCAGCGGACTTTCATCAATATCAGAGGGAATAATTTCA
>JALHEL010000416.1 GCA_022837205.1 Leptolinea sp. | reverse complement strand
CGGATTATTCCGGTTGAGTCGCATCGAATTAAGATTGTCCAGCCAACCAAATTTTTACCGATCGATGAACGTTTAACAGCTATTCGGAATGCAGGTTTTAATACCTTTCTCTTACAGAGTCATGATATTTTTCTGGATATGTTAACCGACAGCGGCACAAATGCAATGAGTGATACCCAACAAAGCGCAATGCTACGCTCGGACGATGCCTACGCCGGATCAGAGAGTTTTATTCGCCTACAGGAAGCGGTGAAAGATATATTTCGGATGGATTATGTTATCCCGGCTCATCAAGGGCGAGCATGTGAACATTTACTGACAAAGGTGTTTGTACAAAAGCCCATATCGTAAATAACGGAGGCCAAGTCATTGAATTAATTTATAAGGAAGGAAGAAACACAAACAGTGATAACCCTTTTAAAGGAAATATGGATCTTGAAGCTTTAGAAAGGGTGATAGCGGAAAAAGGAGCAGACAAAATTTCTTTTGTTCGAATGGAGGCAACCACGAACCTAATTGGCGGACAACCTTTTTCAATGGAAAATTTAAAGGCTGTCAGCGAAATTGCTCATAAAAATCATCTTCTTCTCGTAATAGATTGTAGTCTGATTTCTGAAAATGCCTTCTTTATAAAGACTCGAGAAGCAGGGTTTTCCGAAAAGTCCATTCCGGAAATTATACAAGAAATGTTACAACAAGCCGATTTAATATATATGTCCGGAAGAAAAAGCACAATGGCGCGCGGAGGTATGATTTGCACAAACGACGAAAAAATCTATCATGAAATATTGCCATTGGTACCCGTGTTCGAAGGCTTTATCACGTACGGTGGTATGTCTACCAAAGAAATCGAAGCAATGGCAGTGGGGTTAAGAGAAATGGTTGACTTTAATGTTGCCGGAAGCGGGGCGGAAATGATTAACTTTTTCACCAACCGCTTAATCAGTTTAGGCGTCCCCGTAGTGACTCCTCCAGGCGGCTTGGGATGCCATGTCGACGCAATAAAATTCCTTCCGCACCTTTCTCAAACCGAATATCCCGCCGGTGCTTTAGCAGCCGCTTTTTATATTGTCTCCGGATGTCGTGGGATGGAACGGGGAACATTATCTATGGATCGAGATAAAAACGGTAAAGAAGAGGTATCGGATATGGAACTTATGCGTCTGGCAGTCCCGCGACGATCTTTTACGATGTCCCAAATTGAATTTGCCGCTGATCGCTTGGCATGGCTTTATCAGCATAGAAACCTCGTTCATGGTTTGAAATGGATTGAAGAGCCGCCTGTATTACGCTTCTTTTTGGGAAAATTAACTTCTATTGACGGTTGGGAAAATTCTTTAACGGAAGCCATCAAATCTGACTCCCGAATGAATTAAACGGATTTTGAATAGAAAAGGCCGGTGACTTATCAGGAATCCCGGCCTTTTTGGATATAAAGAATCGATGGATCATTCGATCGATAAGGAAAGAGTTCGCATAACTCTGCCGAATAAGATGATATTCATGCATATCATCTATAAAACTTATTAAAATTCAGGTATTTGATATCCCAATCCAGTCAATTTTCGAATCAATGCTTTTTTGATTGCATCCAGCGAATCTAATTCAGTCTCCGGACAAGGGTTTATATAATTTTCCACAATTCCTTGCGTAATTTTATTTTCCTTGAGATCAAAGGAAAACCAATTTTGACATTGAATTACACCAATCTGTTGAAACAGTTTAAGAGAATCCTGAGAAATATTGCTTGGAAGGAGTTTGGAATTAGATTCATCGCCATCCGCATGAGCAGAGAATATTAACCGCCGCCGATCTAAATTTTGAAGAATAGAATTCCCTTCCATCCATTCCGGTATCGGAATATTCAGATAATCCAAGATAGTCGGCGCGATATCAATATTTTGAGTGTTTGCGGTAATGATGCCATGAAAATCATCATTCGGAAAATGGATTATCAATGGCAATCTTTTGTTCGTTACCCATTGTTGTCCATGATCTGTGTAAATAATCAAGATTGTTTTCTGATATTGGCCTGTATCCTTCAAAAAATTAACCAATTCTTCAACTCTGGC
>JALHEL010000415.1 GCA_022837205.1 Leptolinea sp. | reverse complement strand
CGATCTTGGACGTCACAACCGAAGTGGTTGAAGTGCCCGAAGAAGAAGGCAGTTGGGCGGTAGAGTGGCTGGGAAGCCGCGCGGGATTGCTAAGCGGTAGTGCGTTACCCGGAGAAGGAACCAGTTATGTTGCGGCACATAATCACCTGAATAATATGGAAGTTGGGCCGTTCCTCTTTATCAAAGATCTAGCGCAGAACGACCGGATTTTTGTCCGAAATAATAACGGAAAATTACTGGAATTCAGCGTTTATGACAACGAATTGTTCGGACCGGATGACTTTTATTTGGTTCAACAGAAAGCGGAAGAATTCGAAAATACACTGGTGCTGATCACGTGTGAAAATGAAGCCGAAGAAGGGGGATATATCGATCGCCGGATTGTTTTCGCAAAGCGGGTTAGTGAATAATTTTGCTTCGGTATTGAAGAAACTGAGATTATCTGATTAAAAAAATTGGAGTGCACTTTCCGGAAGGAGATCGAAAACCGATCGGAAGTGCACTTTAATTTTGCTTATTTACTCGGATTTTCGCGTTTTCGACAGATAGTTAGGCTTGCCAATAGCCGATGCGTTGAATGATCGTTCTAATACTGTTTTTGTCTCAGATTCTTTTGGATAAAAGCAAAAAACTCTCTGTAAGAGTATAATTCGATCACAAATTTGATCCTCTTGAATTGACAATTGGGTATGAGGTAATTATACTTTTAGAATGTACCAACGCAAAAATTTGAAAGAATGCCAGTTTTTTCCTGAATGCCCGTTTTCCGAAAGGCGGGATTTACCTCAAAAAAGCGTTAGGATCAGAAAAGAACGAAATTTTATTAAAGGATAGTATACATGTCCGATTTGTTGCAAGTAAAAGACCTCGAAACGCAATTCCGAACCCGGGAAGGGAATGTGCATGCGGTCAACGGTGTTTCCTTCAATCTGAAGGAAGGAGAAACACTGGGGATCGTTGGTGAAAGCGGGTGCGGAAAAACTGTCTCCATGATGTCATTATTGGGATTAATTCCCGTACCTCCCGGAAAAGTTGTCGCCGGCGAAGCCCGGTTTGAGGGGAAAGATCTTCTGAAATTAAGTAACGAAGAGTTGCGTCATATTCGCGGAGCGAAAATCAGTGTTGTCTTTCAGGACCCGATGACATCTTTTAATCCTGTTCTAACGATCGGGAAACAGACGGCGGAGCCGTATCAGATTCATCACAATGCGGGAAAAGCAGAGGCTTATGAACGGGCGGTGAAATATTTAGAGCTGGTCGGAATCCCCAACGCCAAGGAACGGATGAATGATTACCCCCATCAGTTTTCGGGAGGAATGCGGCAACGTGTGATGATCGCGATGGGATTAATTTGCGAACCGCAGATATTAATCGCCGATGAACCAACCACGGCTTTGGATGTCACGATTCAGGCGCAGATTATTGAGCTGATGAAGAAGCTGCGAGACGAACTCGGTATGGCAATTATCTGGATAACTCATGATTTGGGGATTATTGCCGGCTTAGCGCATCGGGTGAATGTCATGTATGGCGGTTATATCGTCGAAACGGCTCCGGTTAAGAGTCTTTATAAAGAGCCACAACACCCATATACTCTCGGGCTGTTGGGAAGCTTGCCACGGATGGATGAAATGAGTTATCGAAGGTTGGTTTCCATCGACGGGTTGCCACCGACTTTGCTTGAAAAACCGACTTACTGTCCGTTTGAACCCCGCTGCAAATATGCGGTTGAAAAATGTCGATA
>JALHEL010000414.1 GCA_022837205.1 Leptolinea sp. | reverse complement strand
CACTTTATGGTTCAGCAGTTTGACAAAATATTCCAAAAATTTCGTTCGTTTGACCTGCTTAATCATCGCTTGCCGGACTTGGCGGGCTTTGTTGTTACCGTATCGTACTAAAAGAACGGACTTATTATCCGGTAAAACAGTGATTCCGACCACTTTCTCCGGCGGATTTAAACGTACCGCTTTAACACCTTGACCGTATCGCCCCTGTTTCGGAAATTCTTCGACCGGGATTTTTCCGATTCCCCAATCGGATGTGACAAAACAGCAGAAATCGGTCGGGTCAACCAGGACGGCGCCGGCTACCAAATCATCGTCCTTCAATTTGATGCCGTTTACACCGGCTGCGATTAATCCCATCGGCCGTAGATCACTCTGATCAAAGCGGATGGCCATCCCGTTTTGAGTGGCGATCAAAATCTCTTTTGCATCGTCCCGGCATACCTTTACGGTGATGAGTCTGTCTCCGCTGTTGATTTTGCACATCGTAAAGGATTGTGAGGAGGCGGGCGGCAATTCCTCCGCGAGCGATTTTTTCACCATTCCTTTTTCGCTGAACGTGATGATGGAACAGGTTTCTAAGCTGCGTTCTTTCGCCGAAAGTGTGAAAACGGCTGCCGCTTTATCATCCCTCGTCCATCCGGAAATCAAGTTGGCATCAAACCCGCCCGCAAAACTTTCAACTTTGGGGAGCGTTTCCGCGTAAATTCCGAAAGCTTTACCGGTTTCCGAAACGACATAAACGGTCTGTTGTGTATCCGCCTTCAAGATCCAAGGAGGAATTTCAAATCCTTTTTCATTGATCTTTTCGGGATCGCAACGACCGATTTTCCCTTCGGCTGTCATTCCGATATAAATCGGCTCCGCCCGCACCAGTTCGCTTGCCATTAATACTTCTTTCGAGGAGATCCCTTCGCCGAGGACCGCAATTTGGGTCCGGCGCGGATCCGCATATCTTTGTTTCAGCGCCAATTGGTTGTCAATCAAGACTTTTCTCATTTTTTGCGGGGATGAGAGCAATTCTTGAAACTCCTTAATGCGTTCTTCCAAATCATGAAATTCCTTCAGAAGCTTATCTTGTTCGAGATGTGTGAGGCGCTTCAGAGGCATGTCCAAAATGGCTTGGGTTTGTTCCCGATCCAATTTATATTTATCCATAATCCGGGTCCGGGCATCGTTCTCATCATCCGCATTGCGAATGATCTTGATGATGGCATCCAGATGTTGGATGGCGACGAGCAGACCTTCCAGAATGTGAGCCCGATGTTCAGCCTTTTCCAGCTCGAAAGTAATTTTGCGTTTGATGACATCCAACCGGTGGTCGATATAAACCCGTAAGGCTTGTTTTAAGGTAAGAATACGGGGTTGGTTATCTACAAGCGCCAGCAGGATGATGCCGAATGTGACTTGCAATGGAGTATGTTTGTAAAGTTTGCGTAAAACATCTTCGGCATCGGCGGATTTGGATAACTCGATAACAATCCGCATGCCTTGACGATCGGATTCATCCCGTAAATCGGTGATGGTATCCAAAACGCCTTCCCGTGTGAGAAGGGCAATTCTTTCGATCAAGCCGTTCTTATTCACCTGATAAGGGATTTCGGTAATAATCAGCCGCGTTCTGCCCCGCCCCATGTCTTCTACATGGACTCTTCCGCGTACCATCAATTTGCCGCGTCCGGTTGCATAAGCGGAGACGAGCTCATTGCGTTCGTCCTCCAAGACGATAATGCCGCCCGTCGGGAAA
>JALHEL010000413.1 GCA_022837205.1 Leptolinea sp. | reverse complement strand
AACTGTCGCAAGGACAAGGGAATGCTTTTTTTGTCTCGGCTGTTCTTGTTCCCGATTCGTCTGATCAGATTGGTCCATGGTACTCCGTATTTCTCAATTATACTGAAAAACATCAGCCTGATTAAAAACTTATTTGTGGGATATCTTAAAAAACCTGTAGAAATGTTTTTTATCGGATGGGGATCATGATGAGAACTGCAATCTTTTAAAAAGAATCGCATCCCCGATCCAATGATCCGTCAGAGGATGCGATTTTTCTTTGGGAAAGAATTCCGTTCAGTTTTTAGAGAATAAAATCATTTACCGAGTCTCTTTTGATAAGTTTCAAGATCAATTTGAATTCCGGCGACACCGGATTTCATTGCCGCTTCGGCAATAGCCGCTGAAACCTTCCATTTCGCCCGTTTATCAAAAGCCTTGGGAACAATATAATCGCGGCCGAACTCCAAAGATGGAATCTCATAAGCTTTCAAGACATAATCCGGCACCGGAAGATGAGCCAGTTCTGCCAACGCATAGGAGGCGGCTAATTTCATTTCTTCGTTGATCTTGGAAGCGCGGACATCCAGTGCGCCCCGAAAAATATAAGGGAAACCCAGTACATTATTAATTTGATTGGGATAATCGGAACGACCGGTGGCGATAATCGCATCCGGTCTGGCTTCCCGAGCTATCTCATATTTTATTTCCGGATTGGGATTCGCCATCCCAAAAATACAGGGATCTTTTGCCATGGTCTTAATCATTTCAGCCGTTAAAACATCCGCGGTAGAAAGGCCGCAAAACACATCGGCATCTCGAATCACTTCATCAAGTTTCGCAGGATGATAACCGTTGGCGAATTCTTCTTTTTGCGGATTCATATGATCTTGCCGGCCTTTATAAACCAAACCTGTCGAATCACATAAGAAAAGATTTTCGCGTTTGACACCCAAACGGATTAAATGGCGGGCGCAGGAAATTCCGGCTGCCCCGGCACCGTTTATGACGATTTTAACCCTTTCGATCTTTTTGTTGACGATTTCCAACGCATTCAATAAAGCAGCGCCCAGAATGATGGCCGTGCCGTGTTGGTCGTCATGGAAAACCGGAATACTCAGCATTTGCTGGAGACGTTGTTCGATTTCAAAACATTCCGGTGCTTTGATATCTTCCAGATTGATTCCCCCAAAAGTATTTCCGATGGCTGCTACCGTATCAATAAACCGTTCTTTATCCGTTGTATCGACTTCGATGTCAAAAACATCTATATCGGCGAATTTCTTGAACAGAACACCTTTGCCTTCCATCACAGGTTTGGAAGCTAAGGACCCGCGATTTCCCAGCCCTAAAATAGCGGTACCGTTTGAAATTACAGCTACGAGATTCCCTTTATCGGTGTAGTCATAAACTGTTTCCGGTTTTTCGGCGATTTCAAGCACCGGAAAAGCAACTCCTGGGGTATAAGCAAGACTCAAATCGATAAATGTCTCAAGCGGTTTTGATGGAACAACCGATATTTTGCCGGGGACTCCGTTCAGTTGATGATAAGTCAAAGCGTCTTCTTTTGTGATATTTGCCATAAGGTTACCTCAATTGTCAATAGTAATGAAAAAGATATCGATCATTTTATCATGTAAACGTTTACAAACCAATAACTTTCATTTTCAAATACGAAATCGTCACATTATTCTCTCGCATTCGATCATTACGGATTAATTCGGTTCAGCCAAACCGAAACCTTCTTTGACCCGAAATAAGCTGCGATGCA
>JALHEL010000412.1 GCA_022837205.1 Leptolinea sp. | reverse complement strand
CTGTTGATAAAACGAAACAGGTAAATCTTCCTTAATCTGTTGCAGTGTTTGCCGAATAATATAATAATTATCCAAAATCCACTCGGATGCATAGGTTAGAGGAATTTTATTTTGGGAGGATTCACTGAAATAATGATGAGCTTCATCCAACCAAGCCTCAAATTGCGATAGATTTTTTCCCGGAATATCTCTTCCCGGTAAAGCGGATTGAGCTTTACGGGTTGGTTTTTGAAATTGGACTTGCTGACAAACATCTGTAAGCGAAGTCACTAATTCCTGAATTTGACGTGATTTTAATTCAGAGGGATTCAGGTTGGAAAAATCGTTCTGATCCCTCTCTTGCTTTTTTTGATTTTCTTCAATCATTAACGACCACCGACTTTTTTAAATGCAATCTCCGCTGCGGTAGGTTGAAATTCAGAACGGGGAACATCCTGGATAATTAAAACAGGCTTGGTACCGTATTCAATATAATTACGTGCGATACTGCCATACGGCCATTCAATTTGGCCGGTATAACCATGTGCACATAATACGACCAGATCAATGTTTTCTTCTTGATTCGCAAAGTTTTGAATCGCGGAAGAAACACTGGAACTTTCGAGAACATATGTTTCGCAATCTACCTGCAGACGGGCTTTTGTTTCTTCAAGATACTCACTGACTACTCGACGACTGACTGTCATTAATTTTTTGGTAAGCTGTTCGATTTCCGGCGGATAGGGTTCCGGAATCGGAATCTCGGGAGGCTTTATCACCGCGATGAGCACAAGCTGCGTAGGAAGTGACGGAATGGTCTTCGCCGTCTGAATCGGCTTGCGGCTGTTTAACTCGGAAGCGAATCCTTCTGGTATTTCTCCGCGGGCTAGTGCCAGGCCTACCGAGAGCGCACATTCAGCCCTTCTGGAGCTGTCAACCGGCAACAGTATTCGGCGATAATGGACACGATTCACCACCAATTTCGGTTGATAATACGAACGAATCAGAAGAATCGGTAAATAAATCATATCGATTACTTTTTGAGTGATACTGCTGATATTCCAACGGCTTAATCCGCCTGCTCCGTGAGTGCTGATGATCAATAAATCGATATTTTCCTGATGAGCGAAATTTACAATGCTCTCCGCAGTTTTTCCTTCCGAAATGGCATATTCCACTCGCGATTTGGGGGATTTCGTCTCCGGGTTTTCAAAATCAACCGCTGGCATGGGATCCTCGAGCAAATCCGCATTCATTCTTTTTGTAACTTCCTCTAAATAAATTTCAGCCTTCTTTTTCCGAATCTGCCAGTTCAGCGGATCGACAGATATGGGATTTTCACGAAAGGAAGCAGGATCGAGAACTTGTAAAAGAATAATTTTCGATCCGAAAATGCGGGCAAATTGCTCCGCATGATAAATTGCCTGCTCCGCAAGTGCTGATCCATCCAATGGGACAAGGATTCTCTTGAACATGATGATCCTTTCTTTTTATGACTATTTTAACTGAATCAATCCAATAAAACGAAATAATCCTCTCTCAAAAAGATCTATTTGAGTTTGATGAAATATTCTATATAGTAATAGTATCACAGGAAGAAAGGGCTGATGTTATAGGAAGTTTTCCAAGCAGTCCGGTGTTGACTTTGCATTCAAGTCCGATAAATAATAAAACAGAAAATGATTTTTTTGTGACCCATCTGGGACTCGAACCCAGAACACGTTGATTAAGAGTCAACTGCTCTGCCAAATTGAGCTAATGGGCCGGACTTCCTTCAAGCA
>JALHEL010000040.1 GCA_022837205.1 Leptolinea sp. | reverse complement strand
TACGGCGAGGTAGCTCAGTGGCAGAGCAGGGGACTCATAAGCCCTTTGTCGTGGGTCCAACTCCCACCCTCGCCACTTTTATTTTAATATGTGGGTTCATTCAATCCTTCAGATCTTCGGCATCTCCGTTGCCACGGTGTGGGCAGCAAATTGTTTTCGGAAGTTTATTTTGCCGACAAGCGGAAATGAAAGTTATCCAAACGAACCGAATAATGAAGGGAAAATAGCCGGTTTCTTAAGAACTGACGTTATAATCTGTTTTGTTTTTTCATGGATTATCTATAGTTTTCTCATACAAAATAATTTTCTTCCGTCCGCAAAACTATCAAAAACAGCTTGGATTATTTTGGTATTAATCGCAAACATCGACATCCTTTTCTATAAAATTCCAATTTTATTGCTGATCGTTTTTGTTCTGTTTGTGATTTTTCCCGGAATAACTCAAAAAATCGGGATTAACAATTTCTTAGGGGCGTTATTCAACTTTCTTATCTTATATATTCTGTTTGTTATCGGCAAAAAAATATATAAAGGAAAAATCGTCCCGTTTGGATTTGGGGATGTACTTTTCGGAACCGTCCTCGGTTTTTCGCTGGGATTCATCAATGGTTTGGGTGCGCTTTCGTTTGCATTGATTCTCTCCGGAATCACCTCAGGAATTTTAAAGATTCTGAAAAAACCGAATTTTATGACGATTCCGTTGGTGCCATTCTTTGTTTCAGGAGCGATTTTTTATATTTTGTTATAGAAGAGGAATTTATGAGAAGAGCAGATCGGGAAATCAGCGAGGTCGAAGAAATTGCTAAAATATTGGACAGTATCGAGATTATGCGCATAGCTATTTTCGATAACCCTTATCCATATATTATTCCTCTGAACTTCGCCTATTTTTTATCTCATGAGAACAAGATTACGTTCTTTTTCCATTCAGCGAATCAAGGAAGAAAAATCGAATTGATTCGACAGAATGCTCATGTCGGTTTCGAAGCGGATAAGTCTTATGGAGTCACAAATTCAGAATCAGAGATACCTTGTAAAATGAGTACGCTTTATGAAAGTGTAGTGGGATTTGGCAGAATCAAAATAATTTCCGACAATCTTGAAAAACAGGAAGGCTTGAAAATTCTTATAAATCGATTTTCAAAGGTGCCTTTATCTTTCGCAAATTATGATCCGATTTTGTTGGATAGAGTGGTGATATTAAAATTAGACGTCGAAGGAATTACCGGGAAGCGTCATATGATACCAAACAAATTGAGTCCGGACATTTTATAAAAAAAGCACGAATCGTATCGATTCGTGCTTTTTTTATAACCAAATTCCGAGTTAAGCCTTCGGGCCTGCCTCAATAATATCTTTTGCTGTTTTTGCTTCGTATTTTTTGAAATTTTCAATAAAAGCAGCAGCAAGTTTCTTTGCGGCAACATCATATGCAGCCTTATCTTCCCAAGTATTGCGCGGATTCAATACGTCCGAAGGAACACCCGGGCAGGTCTTCGGAATCAATAATCCGAAGAACGGTTCTTTGACAAATTCTACATTTGCCATTTCACCGTTCAATGCCGCAGTCACAAATGCTCGAGTGTAAGGTAAGCTGAAACGTTTCCCGATTCCATAAGGACCGCCGGACCATCCGGTATTCAGTAGCCATACATTCGCATGATGTTCATGAATTTTCTTGCCGAGTAATTCCGCATAAACCGAAGGATGAAGAGGAAGGAACGGAGAACCGAAGCATGCAGAGAAGTTTGGCTGCGGTTCGGTAATTCCACGTTCGGTTCCGGCTAATTTTGAAGTGTAACCGGACATAAAGTAATACATTGCCTGGTTGTTATCAAGTTTCGATAACGGAGGAAGTACGCCGGTTGCATCCGCAGTCAGCATAAAGATATTCGTCGGGTGCGGACCGAGTCCGTTTTCTACGATCCCGTCAATAAAATGAATAGGATAAGCGCCCCGGGTATTTTCGGTTCGCGCGTCGCTGTCAAAATCAATGACTCTCGTTGCTGGATCATATACAACATTTTCAAGTAAGGCACCGAATCGATGAACTGCATTCCAAATGAGCGGTTCATGTTCCTTACTCAATTTGATCATCTTTGCATAGCATCCGCCTTCAAAGTTGAAAATACCCGTGTCACTCCAGCCATGTTCATCGTCTCCGATTAATAAACGATTGGGATCGGAAGACAAAGTGGTTTTTCCGGTACCGGATAAGCCAAAGAACAAAGCCGAATCACCGGTTTTCTTATCGACATTAGCGGAGCAGTGCATGGTCATTACTCCCTTTAATGGGAGAATAAAATTCATAACAGTGAATACGGATTTCTTTATTTCTCCACCGTAATGAGAGCCGCCGATTAGAACCAGTTTCTTTGCAAAATTTACAATAATAAATGCTCCCGAATGCGTGCCGTCTTCTTCGGGAATCGCTTCCAAGCCGGGAACACAAATAATTGTAAATCCGGGAACTTGTCCGATCCGTTCTTCTAATGACGGGCGAATCAGCATATCAGTTATAAATAAGTTTGACCATGCAAATTCAGTGATAATTCTCATGGGCAACCGATAGACAGGATCTGCTCCCGCAACCAAATCAGCTACAAATAAATCTCGGTTTTGAACATACCCTAACACCTTGTCGTAAATTTTATTGAAATGCTCGGGGGACATTTTAACATTTACTTTGCCCCAATCAATGTGTTTCTCTTCCTCTGTACCATTGTCAACAATAAATTTATCGTTAGGCGATCTGCCGGTATATTTACCGGTGTTAACCATCAAAGCGCCATCCGGAGAAAGCACACCTTCATTTCTTTTAACTGATTCTTCAACCAGAATCGCAGGTACCGCATTCCAATAAACTTTACCAGCATTCTTAATACCGTAATTTTCTAGCCCATATTTTCCGGGTATACCTACATTTTCCATAAAGCTTTCCTCCATTTTGAATTTTTTTACAAAAATTTGTGTTAAATATTACGGGAAGTATTTATTTCTTTCATAAAAAAACTTCCAATGTATCAGATTATACTCGGAATTTCCCGAAATAAATATAACAGTTATGAATAAATTAAATACATCTGATTTATGATTTCCAAAAAAAGTGGACGAAAATATTTACGATTTTATTTTTTGAATATCTTTTATATGTTCCGCCAGGCTTCCTAAGACACCGTTTACAAATCTCGGAGAGCTTTCGGAACCGAATAACTTAGCTAATTCGACGGATTCATTGATCGCAACTTTAATCGGTGTAATTTCTCCGATGGCAAATTCCCATACAGCGATTCGAATAATATTCCGATCAATTACGGCAATTTGATCGATCGGCCATTCCGGGGCATACTTTTCGATAAAATCGTCGATATAGTGAATATATGGTTGGAGACCGAGAACGATTTTTAAAACCAGCTTTGTTTGTTGTTCATCTAACGGAACAGATTGAATTCTCTCCTGAAGGATTAAATTTATCGGATGATCGGACATATCCATTTCATATAAAACTTGCAAAGCAACTCCACGGGCTCTGGTGCGGTCATCCAGCTCAATGTTATCGATTACAACACTTTCGATAATTTCATCCTGCGAAGAGTCTGGATTATCTTTGTTATCAAGGGTCTTGTGATTATCTTGATCTTCTGGTTTTAATTCTCTGTTTGTTTCCGACATATTATTTTCAGTCAGGATCTTTCTTTTTCCGAGTTGTTAAGATAATCGATATCTTCAATATGGATATTTATTGAGCCCGGTTCCATTCCAATCGTTTCTGAAATCACACGGTTTATATTTTCCTGCAATTTTTTGCCGACATGAATGACATTATAAGGATATTCGATTCTCACATAAACATCCGCATCAATTTTTTTTTCTTCATTGATACGTATCCTTACCGGTTGATGAGTTAATTGTGCGGGAATTTTACTGACACCGTCCGTTTCCATCGCTGTCATTTTTATGATAGTCTCAATTACTTCGGGAGCAATCATCGTGCTTCCTGAAACACGTGGCTTTTTTTCCATTTCTTTTACTCCAACCTCATCTCTTTTTTGTTTTAAACATGAGCTTATTATAAATGAAATATGAACATGAATTTTAAATCATGTTTTCCCTTTTCTTGAACCCATTAGAAGATTTTGTCGGTAAAGCAATCAAAGTAAGAAAAATCCTTGTGACTATTTTTAAGAGAGTGTAGAGACCTTGTCAAATTATATGCAATTCGTTTATAATAATGCTAAGGGTTTGATAAGTACTCTTATCATACACATAAAGGAAAGAAAGGGTTTTATGGACGCATCACAAGTATCGATTATTCAAAGCATAAAAATGTTTATAGATAACGTTTCCTTATCAAGAAGTGAAAACACTGCCAGAACGTATTCTAACGGTTTGGATGTTTTTCTTGAAATGTTGGATGAAAATCAGATTGATAAAGAAAGTTCAGTTTCCGTTATTACAGAAGAATTTGTCTCCGATTTTTCAAAGTATTTAAAAAGTTATTCTCCGACGACCGAAAGTCTTTATATAAATGTGTTCAAAAATTATCTTGAATTTTTAGCAGCGGAAAACTTGTCGGATTTAAATATGCATCGTGTAAAATTGCTAATCGCCCAACGTTCCAGAAAACCCGGTATTCGCATCCCGCAATTTCCCATTGAATCAATCGAAAAGGTATTAGCTTATGCCGAAACTTTGCCGGATAAACCTGTGGAAAATGATGTTCAAAGATTGATTAATCTCCGAGATTCAGCTTTTTTGCTCACGTTGGCCGACACAGGACTCCGAATTCATGAAATTTGTGGCCTTCGCAGAGGCGATATTGATTGGTTCCGAAATAAAGCGGTTATAATCGGAAAAGGGAATAAACAGGCTGTAATTCGATTTTCTAAGCGTTCTATCATGTCTATGCGCAATTATTTAAATGAAAGAGGCGTTCTTGATGGATCAGGTACGCTCCCGCTTTCTGCATTACCTGTCTTTGCACGTCATGATAAAGGTTCCGGTAAAAATATTTTGCCTATTACGACAAAAACCGGACGTTTGATCGTTTCGGAAAGAGTTTCGGAATGCCTTGGGAAAGACGCGGTCGGAACGATTACACCGCATTCTTTTCGTCATTATTTTGTGACTACCGTCCTGCATGAAACCGGAAACCTTAAAATCGCACAGGAGTTTGCCCGCCACACCAATATCGCAGTGACACAGCGTTATACTCACCTCGCAAATGATGAGCTGGATGATACCTATCAGAAGATATTTGACAAGTAATTTTCTTTTTATGGTAAAATCCTCACCGTAGTTTTATGATTTATAAAAACAGAATCATTTTTTCGTCTCTTATTTTACTTGCGGTATTGACAACTTCAGCATACCGGCAAAATTCCAACGATATTTATCCAGAATATGTAATTCAAGAAGGCGATTTTTTATCAATTGTCGCTGCTCGTTTTTCTACAACTCTTGATGAAATTGTTCGGATCAATCAAATCTCGGATCCTAATTCAATAGCCATAGGGGATAGAATCAAAATTCCGTCACTTAAAGGAATATCCGGAACCATTTTTATGCAAAGTGTTAATTTAGGAGACACCCTGGCCAATATCAGCATTCTTTCCGGCATGGATGTCAACGATATTCTCAAAATAAACAAGATTTCAAGCTTATCTGAAGTCTATGTGGGTTCCACATTAATTTTGGTTCAAAATACCAATGGCAACAGATACTCGGCTGTGGACACTTTTGAGAATGATGAAACAAGCCTTGAAAAAGCCGTTTTGCAGAAGACAAATCCGGAGAAATTAGCCAAGATCAATCGATTAAACGGTTCATGGGATATCGCAGAAAAACAGTTGTTATTCTCAACAGTTTCCGAAGACTTGAATATTCCGGTGCATGCGATTTCTCCATTAATCGATCAAATAGAAATAACAAATCTTCCACTTATGCAAGGCGAAACACAAGTGATTCACCTCAAAACCCCTTATTCCTTGACATTATCGGGGGCAATCCTAAATCAAGACCTGAATTTTTATCAGGAAGATACCGCATCAAATGATTGGTATGCACTTTTTGGCGTTGATGCCGAACAGGAAACGGGGCTCACCGACTTACAGCTTTCAGGTTCGAATTCGAACGGAGAATCCTTTGACATTCGCCAAAAAGTTGTTGTCGAACCAGGAGTCTTTACTTATGAAGTTGTCTCGGGAGTCGATGCTTCCACATTGGAAGATCATTCAAATGAAGTTGATCAGGCGACTCTTGCCGGAATAACTCAAACCTCACCGATAAAATCCTGGGGAGACAGGATGTCTTATCCTGTAGATGAACCCTGCTTAGTATCCGGCTTTGGAAATCGCCGTACTTATAATGACGGTTCTTATACGAATTTCCATTCAGGGGTAGATTTTGGTGTTTGTACGGCAAATAATATTAACATTTATGCCGCGGCTGATGGGACGGTTTTGTTTTCTGGTGACCTACCGATTCATGGCAAACACACCATTATTGATCACGGTTGGGGGATCTATTCAACGTATTCCCATCAGTCGGAGACCTTTGTTACGGCGGGTCAACAGGTGAAACGAGGTGATTTAATTGGATTAATAGGTTCGACCGGCAGATCAGTCGGTCCTCACCTGCATTGGGAAATAAAAGTAAACGGTATCTATGTCAATCCACTGGCTTGGATCAACAACAGTTTTCCCTAACAATCAATGAATAGTGAATCACGAATTAGGGAAGGGAATATATTGTGAACGATAAAAGTGTTAATACAATTGTAAATTGGAAAGATCTGAACCTCAGCCAGTCGGATTTGGATTTCATCTATAATTATTTACTGGAAAAAGAAGTTCCGATGACTTCGTTGGAATTATCGAAAGCGATAATTGACGAACATATACGATTATTTAGAAAAGAGCTCCAGAAAAAAGAAAAATCTCGCGGGCAGGTTTACAGGCCGAACCGGGATTATCAAATGGGCGAGGAGATACTCTTTCCTTTATCGGATAATCAAAAAGCAAAAGTTATCAATATCCGGCAAGGTAATAATCCGGATCTTCCTGATTTTAATGCAATCACATTCCTTTTTGAGGATGGGACAGAAAAAGAATTTGCCGGTAGTCTGCAAGACCACAGGTTGAATTCATTCGATTATTATTCTTCGGATTCCGAATTTTTGCTTGACCCGGAGGAAGTTCTCGATCGATTTGGCGGGTCGATTTCTAAAAAAGTCCGGCAGTTGCTCGCTCAATCAGATGGATTATTTACTTTAGCTGATTTTTGGTTTCCCAAAGCGCTTCTATCGGAGGTTAATCTCGGATACTTAAATCTTGCCGAAGCTGCTCTTGAAATGGAAGAAGGTCAGCCTGTTCAGACAAGAAAAATTCTCGAAGCAATCGAATATCCGATGGACAGTAATGATTTGCTCACCGAATTTTCTTTTAATTATGCCCTTTATAAAGATGATCGCTTTGATGAGGTCGGTCCGACAGGAAAAGTTTTATGGGTTTTAAAATTGCTGGAACCCGAAGATGTCAGAAAAAAACCACTGACTTTAAAATATTATGGAATTGACAGTGAAAAAGCGGATATCAACGGTTATTCTTTAGATCATTTACAAATTCATGATGAATTAGATCCTGATAATCAAATCACTCCGGAAACGGAAATCAAAACTTTTGATATCTGTATCAATTATCCTCATTGGAAAGCCGGTTCACTTCCTCTAATCGGAAGTATTCGTCCTATTTTCCCGACTGCTTTAGAAACCGATAAGGTGATTTTTGAATTCGTTGACAAGAACAAATCTTCAAAGTTCCCCGGGTGGGTATTAGTGAAAGAGAATTATGTTTCCGGGCTTAAACAATGGTATCGGGAAAATCATATAATACCCGGCAGTTTTATACGATTGCGGAAGATCGATAACTCGACTGATGTGGAAATTTCGATGATTCCACCGCGATCATCGAAAGACTGGATCAGAACCGCTGTGTTTGATTCAAAAGGAAAAATCCATTTTGAAATAAGGCAACAACCGATCAATACGGATTTTGATGAAAGAATGTGTATTTATGTGGAAAATAATCCCCAGTTGGACTTGATATGGGACCAAAACAACAAACCGGATATTAATTTCGGGAAATTGGTCGAAAATATCTTCAAGGAAATATCGAGTGATAACCCACAGGGTATCGTCCATTTCCTTGAGCTTTATGCTGCCGTAAATATGCTGCACCGCTGCCCTCCAAAGCCGCTCCTCGCGACTCTGATACATAATGATCATTTTGAAATACTTGATAATTATTATTTTAAAATTAATTCGAAAGAATCCAAATTAGAGACAGAATATGAATAATATCAACGAAGGCGGTTTTGCTAAACCGTTCATAAAACCAGTCCTTTCTACCAAATTTCATATTGATTTTGATTGGTGGAAGGAAAACGACAGCAGTTGGCGTTTATCCCTGATGGGATATCTCTGCGATAAACATAAAAAATTTTTTGAATCTTCTAATGATAATCAACTTGTAGATTCAGTTAATTCTGATACCGGTGAAATCATCCAAGTTGATCAACTCCAAGATATTCTCATAAATCATTGTGCAAGAAATGACGATTTTATTTCCGGAAACGGCCCATTAACCGATTCAGTATTTCGAATATTCCTTTCGAATGGAAATACGCCGTTAGATTCGGAAGAAATCAGTAAACTCATAAATCGTCCGGCTGAGACAATTCTAAAAACTTTGAGCGGTCCGCGTGTCTATAAGGGTATTCGTCCGATCCTATAAATTTATCTTCCTTTTCATTATTTCGCTTTTTAATGAAGAATAATTGTAATAAGAGGAAAACAAGATGCTTTCCTCTTATTTTTTTCCTAAACTGAAATTTGTTCTTTTCCTGAGTTATAATTTTTTTGGTGTTAAATCGGTGTAACAAATCAAATATTAACTTTGGATGAGGGACCGTCAAATGAATAAAAAAATCAAAGGGAAAGAATTATTATTACGAACCTTAAAACATGAGAGAATCGACGGTGTTCCATGGGTGCCTTTTGCCGGAGTTCATGCGGGAAAACTTAAAGGATATTCGGCATTAGAAGTATTAAAAGATGAAGAAAAACTTTTTGAATCCTTGTTAGAAGTTAATAAGGTCTATGATCCTGACGGCCAGCCGATTATATTTGATTTGCAAATCGAAGCGGAAATATTAGGTTGCGATTTACTTTGGGCGGAAAAGACACCACCTTCGATTGCATCGCACCCGTTAGCGTTTGAGAAGTCCATTCCCGATAAGCTTCCTGAAGCTACCGATGGCAGACTTCCGATGATTTTGAATGTCATGCGACGGATGAAAATCGCCGTAGGAGACCACACTGCACTATATGGCTTGATCTGCGGACCGTTCACGTTGGCTTCTCACCTCAGAGGGACAGAAATTTTCATGGATATATTTCAGGAAAAAGAATTTCTGCAATC
>JALHEL010000411.1 GCA_022837205.1 Leptolinea sp. | reverse complement strand
ATGAGCGATACTGTCACCGTTTTCTGAAAAATTCACGCGATTACTGCCACGTCAGATTTTCGGGGTTGTTCCTTTCTTAAATGCCCCGATTCAAGGCCGAGGTACTTCTTTTTATTCCTATACAAAAAGTAAACCATTTCCGCTTTCCGAAACATTATTATCTATGGTAATTAGGATGAAGGGAGAAAAACAGATATGAACTCATTTCTTAGAGAAAACCTTAAATTAACGCAAACAATGACGCCAATCGTTTATGAGAAGAAAGATCCTAAACGTTTGATGGACGAAGAAATACAGACGGTGCTGGAAAAATTCCCTCTGATTAGTTTAAATGAGATGGAAAATGTCCAGTTGTTAGACAGAATCGACCGTAAATATGTACTGCCTATTCAAAAAATCACCGATGTTTTGAATGATCTTACAGAGGATTATCGAGCGTTGTTTGTGCGGGGCAGAAGGTTGAATCATTATCGGACGCTTTATTTTGATACCGAAGATTTCCTGTTGTACAACTTACATATCAACGATCGAAAAAACAGATATAAAGTACGCAGTCGAGAATATGTCGATAGTCAGTCCTATTTTCTTGAGGTAAAAGAAAAAACAAATAAAGGAAGAACCGTCAAGAGCCGAATTCCGATTGATTTTCCGATCAGTCAAATGACAAGCGAAATGGAAAATTGGGTTAACAGTCAAATTCCCATGGAAGATCTGCACTTTGAACCAAAGCTTTGGACAAATTTCACACGGATTACTTTGGTGGGAATCAATGCTCCCGAACGTGTCACACTGGATTTTAATCTAACGGTTTTCAATGATTTTCGCGCTGAACAGATGAACGATATTGTTATCGCGGAAGTGAAGACAGAAAAAACCGATCAGCATTCACCTTTTGTCGAAAAAATGAAAATGATGCATATCCATCCGCAGGAGTTCAGCAAATATACGATAGGAGTCAGTGAAATATATGACGGAATGAAGAAGAACAAAATAAAACCAACCTTGCTGAAAATTTCGAAAATAAAAAGAGAGGCTCAATTATATGAATAACCCTATAATGATTCTGATCGGGTTTGTTTATAACCTTCTGGTGGCATTGATCCTGATTCGATTGATCTATTACCCGAAATCCACCGTACAATCACATGTCTTTACCTTTTTGGCATTCAATACTGTAATTTTCTTTGTTATAAACTTTTTAAGCAGCACGGAAATGGGCATCGGGATGGGTTTCGGACTTTTCGCCGTTTTTTCATTGCTGCGATATCGTACCGATCCTTTACCGATTCGGGAAATGACTTATCTGTTTATCATTGTCGCTTTGCCGATTATGAATGCTACGGGGATCGCAGACAATAATTGGGCCGGAATGATCATCGCCGACGGATTGATTCTGTTGACAATTTGGATTCTTGAAAAGGGATGGGGATTTCACTATGAGATTTCCAAAACCATCATATACGAGAAAATTGATTTAATCGTTCCCGAAAAATACGATGAATTAAAAGCCGACCTTGAAAAAAGGACCGGCGTAAAAATTAATAAAATTGTTATCGGGAAGATCGATTTTATGAGAGATATCGCTTATCTTGAAGTTTTTTCGGATCAGGATCCGAAGTACAATTGGAACAGACGTATGGAAGCAGTGACCGCCTCGGACACTGACGACGATTTGTGATGCTTGGGAGAGAATAAGTGGCACGCAAAGTGTTGGTTATTGATGATACCCGTAATATTCAGATCATGCTGCGTGATTTTCTGGAAAGTCAGGGC
>JALHEL010000039.1 GCA_022837205.1 Leptolinea sp. | reverse complement strand
GATTCAATCACACTCTTGATGTCAATCCGCCAATTGGTCAACTTCGCAGCCAAACGGGCGTTCTGCCCATCCCGCCCGATCGCCAAAGAGAGCTGATCTTCGGGAACAACGACCGTCGCATTTTTATTATTGCCCAAATATACACCGACCACTTTTGCCGGACTGATAGCTTTGGCGATAAAAACAGCCGGATCCGGGTTCCATTCGATTACATCAATTTTTTCGTCATGGAGTTCCTTCACAATCGGTTGAATTCTTTTCCCCTGCATCCCCACACATGCGCCGACCGGATCGATCCCCTGCTGGGTAGCCGAAACGGCGATTTTTGCCCGCATTCCGGGTTCGCGAGCGATGGAACGGACTTCCACGATTCCGTGGTAAATTTCGGGAACATCGATTTCAAGAAGGCGAAACAGGAACTTGCGATCAGTCCTGGAAAGCATAATCTGTGCACTGCGCGAGGTGTCTTTCACTTCAACAATCAAGGCACGTACATGCTGATGCAGTCGGAAATGTTCCCCTTTGATCGTATCCTTTCGCAAGAGTAACCCTTCCGCTTTCCGGTCAAGTCCGATTGTATAACCTTCATTCGAAATAGATTGAACGACGCCGCTGACAATCTCACCGACTTTCTTTTCGTAATATTCGATTTGATCTTGCCTTTCCGCATCGCGAAGTCTTTGTTGAATCACCTGTCGTGCGGTTTGTGCGGCGATCCTTCCGAAATCCTTGGGAGTTGTTTCCACCACAACCATATCGCCGATTTGGGCATCGGGATTAACTTTTCTGGCTTCCGCCAAAACAACTTCGGTTCGGTCATCCAGTACATTGTCAACCACTTCTTTTTCGGCATATATCTTAAAATTGCCCGTATCAGGGTCTAATTTTGCTTCGATATGCTGAGCGGTGGATGCCGTGACAGCTTTGCGATACGCAGAAACCATCGCTGATTCCAACGCTTTGATGACGGTTTCGCGCGGCAGTTGCTTTTCGTCAAGCATTTCATTAAAAGCCAGAACAAACTCGTTCTTCATCCTATTTAAATCTCCTAATCTAAATCCAAACAAACCAAGAAGTGGGGCCTCCCCCACTTCTGTTATTTCCTAACGAACTGTATGCCGTTATTTTAGCACAATGTATGACGCTTTGCAAGAAATGTGACGAACTGGTGTCGTTATTCGGTAATAATGTCATCTCTTCGGAAAGCGAAGCCTTATCGGAAGAACGAAAAACAAGCAAGACGTCAAAAAATCCGGCGGCAGCTATGTTTGCATCGTTTCCTGTGATACACGTTCGAATTGTCTGCCAAACCGAGGCAGATCGAACCCTTTCTATAATACTTGTCCCCCGATCGCTACACTTTCCACCACGGCACCGATCAGCATGAGGAGAATCCCTGTGATAAAAACAGTCTTTTCGGATTTCGAAAGGCGGATATCTTTGATCTTCTTGACCACAGTATTTTTGTTACAAGAAAGAATTACGGCAATATGTGCGGTTGAGCAAGTAATCAGCAGCTGACCCGCCATTTCCCAGAGCCCTGCTCTGTGTACAAGATCAAAGGTTCGCAGAAGCCTTGCTGTCAGATTAACAGGTTGGCTTTCGATGGAAAATGACCACGTACCAAGAACAATCGAGTCGATACAGATCAACGTATAAAAGGCTTGATAACCAATGGATAAATAGTTTGCATCACCCTCTTTTTTGGTACCGAACAGACCGGCGAGAACAATGATCAACACAGATAACAGGTTGTAAAAGAATATCTGCAACGTAAGGATCAAGGTGCTTTCTGAAGGTTCCCAAGCTTGCAACGGGTTTTTATTTTTCAGAAGTCCTTCGGGAAAAAGATAAAAGCTCAGGATCGTCACACCGAAAAAAAGCAGTAAAAACAAGATAGACGCCCAAAATATTCTTTCCTTTAGGCTCTCACTGCTCAACTTTTCGTGAAAGTGTGTCATGAAGCATCCTTCCTTCCAATCACACGAATTCTATCAACTCTGTAATTTTCCTGGTAACCATTCTCTACACAGTATGGTTCGGGAAGCTGTAAAATACTCACAGCCAAAGTCTTGATTCAAAATCATCAAAAACTTCTATCGTTTTTTGAGGCGTTTGAAATCGATGAAACCTTTTTCGACGTCCACCGAATCCAACACCACCTGCACCCGATCCCCGACATCCAAACCGGAAAAACCGGAAATCAACTTTCCTTCGACAGGGATCTCAAGAATTCGTACCCAATATCCTTTTTCCGAAGCACCGGTAATAAATCCATTAAACGTTTCTCCAATATGATTTTCAAGAACCAACGCCGCAGCCGCTTTGGCCGTTTTCCGCTCGATTTTTGCTTCCAGATCTTCCTGAGCCGTTATATGCTTGGCTAATTCATCCAGTTCTTCAAAAGAATAAGGCGGCTCTTCATGATTCAGCGCCGCTTTGATCAGTCTTTGCGTAACCAGATCGGGATATCTTCTGTTGGGAGCGGTTGAATGGGTGTAATCCTTTACCGAAAGGCTGAAATGACCGGGCGCTTTTTCTCCGGGCTTTTCGGCGACATATTCTCCGGATCCGAGGAGTTTAATGACCGTTAGAGATAAATCCGGAAATCTTAACGGGTCACGCTGTTGTTCTTTGATTAAAAATTCATTCAAAGCTTTTGAGTCCGGTTTCCGAGAGAGCTTATATCCGTATTGTTCCGCTAAATCAACAATCCGATCCCACCTTTTTGGGATGCGGACAACTCTGCGAAGAGCCGGGAATTTGCATTCATCCAAAAAACCCGCCGAAACACTGTTCGCTGCGATCATGAAATCTTCGATGAGTTCCTTGGCAAGATTCGGTTTATCGATAGCCAAATCCACGACCTCATCACCATCAAAAATGGGAATTGTTTGAATTGTTTGTAAAGTCAATGCCCCGTGAAGATATCGTTTCTTTCGTAATTTTTGAGCAACTTCATTCTGGAGACGAATATTCTCAGCCAATCCTTCAACGGTTGCCAATGCACTCGGCATCTCCGCTTGCCCTTCAAGCCAGGCGGCGACACTGTTGTATGCCAATTGGGCATGATTCCGAACATAAGCCCGATAAATCTTCGGTTCACAAACCGTCCCTTCGGAATCAACCGTAAATTCGCATACAACAGCCATCCGATCTTCGTTCGGATTGAGGGAAGTCAGATTCGTCGAAAGCTTTTCCGGCAGCATGGGGAAATTAATTGCGGGATGATACACCGTAGCGGTATTATATCGAGCGTATCGATCGATTGCCGAATCTTTCTTGACGAGGCTGTCCACATCCGCGATTGCCACATAAATTCGCACTTCATCGTCCGAAAGCGCTTCCGCCACGGTGATTTGATCCAAATCTTTCGAATCATCATTATCGATTGATGCCCATAAAAAGTGTCGTAAATCATGAATATTCGGAAGGCCTTCCGGTTTGGCAGGTTCATTGATTTGTTCCAATTCAGCGATCACTTCAGGCGGGAACTCGGTGAGCAAACCGTTTTCCTCCATCGTTTCACGAGCGATTTTAATTAATAATTCACGATCATTATGATGAACTTCGTACTCCGACTCCATAAGCCCTTCCTTATAATCATTTCGCAAAATATTTCATGTTCCAAGAAGTTTTCCGATCAGTGAGGCATTGTAGAAGGAAAATCCGATCTGAAAGGAAATCCCCGTTTATTATAACTTTCGATTTTCAAATACCGAAAGGGCGGTTTTCCGATTATTTTGCGATTGAACCCTTACACCTTATCGCGGGTTATCGGAACAATTGAAACGAAAGAAGAAAAAAAACACATTACACCCAAAAATCGGACCGGTAATTAAACCAAAAATAAACCAATTTTGAAAATTGGTTAGAAAATCCGGATTTATCTATTGCAATTTTTAAGCCAGGTTGTTATAATGGAACATAAAGTGGTATAGATTCCCATAAAGTGGCAGACTGGTTTTCCAGTCTTCTGTTTTTAAAGGACAAAATAGAAAATATGTTCACCGGAATACATGAACACACGGTCGATAAAAAAGGCAGAACCTGTCTGCCGGCACGATTTAGAAATCTGCTGGCAGAGGGTGCTTATATTTCCGTGGGAATCGATAAAAATCTGGTCATTTACCCTTTGCCTTACTTTGAAAAGTTGGCGAATGAAATCAGTTCATTTAATTTGGCCGATCCGGTCGCCCGAAAATATCGCCGGCGAATGTTCAATAAAGCAGAACCAATCGAATTTGACGCGAACGGAAGATTTCTAATTCCTCCATTTTTACGGGATGAATTTAATTTCCAGGATGGCGACAAAATCATTTTTGCCGGCTCGGACGAATATATCGAGATCTGGACTTTGGATGAATGGAAGAAAGCCGAAGAAGAAGTTTTCCATGACGATTCGGTAACGACTGAATTTGCCCGTCTGATGAGTAACAAAATATGACGCAGGAAACTTTAAGCCACCAACCCGTTTTACTCAACGAAGTCGTTGAGGCACTGCGACCGGAACCGGGAAAATGGTATCTGGACGGAACACTCGGGGCGGGAGGGCATAGCGAAGCGATATTAAACGCATCCGCTCCGTCGGGAAAGCTGATCGGAATGGACTTAGATCCAAACGCGATCGAAATGGCGGCAAAACGATTGGCAAAATTCGGAGAACGGGTCAAAATTATCCGGGGATCCTATGCGTTTGCGGACCGATATATCACGTCCTGTTTCGATAACATAACGGGGTTCGACGGAATCTTGCTTGATTTGGGCATTTCTTCGATGCAAGTGGACGCAGCGGAAAAAGGATTTTCTTTTCAAAAGGAAGGACCGCTGGATATGCGGTTTGATCCGAATCAGAAGACCTCTGCTTACGATTTAGTCAATTTCGCATCCGAAGAAGAACTTTCACGTATTTTTTGGGAATACGGCGAAGAAAGAGCCGCAAGAAGAATCGCCGCGGCAATTTGCAGTGCACGCGTAAGAGAACCGATCGAGACTACGACGATGCTTGCGGAAATCGTTGCGAATGCCGTGCATACCAATCGGAAATCCAAAAACAATCCGGCGACAAAAAGTTTCCAAGCACTGCGTATCGCCGTAAATAACGAACTCGAAACCATCGAAAAAGCACTCCCTGTTTTGATCGCATTGTTGAAACCGGGCGGCAGGTTAGCGGTCATTTCTTTTCATTCTTTGGAAGATCGGATCGTAAAAAACTTTTTCCGCATCGAAAGTACGGACTGTCTCTGTCCGCCTGAACAAGTGGTTTGTACCTGCGGTCATAAGGCGAGTTTAAAACGGATTAATCGTCATGCGATTACTGCAAAAGATGATGAAATCCGTGAAAACCCGAGAGCGCGAAGTGCAAAATTAAGAGTGGTCGAAAAAATCGGGACAGAAAAATGAAAACCGAACAGCATGCATATCGATTGGCACCTTGGCGAAAACAGCTGAAATCCATCATCAATATCCTGTTGGTGTTGGTTTTGGGTGCCTGCATTGCATCGGTTTATTTAAATTATTCGGCACAAATGACGGATATGAAACTGCAAATCCAAATATTACATGACCAAAGAAACGAACTCACCCGAACCATTGCGGATTATGTGACTCGGGAAGGAATCCTCACTTCTTATGCATTAATGGAGAAAAAAGCCACCCAAGCAGGTTATATCAAAATTGATTTCGATGATGAAGACATTTATACCTATCTCCCTATTCCCGGATATATACCCGATATCGACATTCTTTCGGAAAGAAGAGTTCAGCTTCCTCCGTTGCCGGTATCTCCGCTGAAGCCCGAATATACCGAAAGCCTTCAGCAATATATATTCCGGAAATTGCCGACAAAGGAGAGTGAAAAATGAACTCGAATATCGACTCCAAATTTAAAAAATTAGCGATTTGTTTAAGTATTTTTGCGGTTTTGGTAATCGGGCGTATATTATTTCTTCAGACGAATGCCAGTGCAGTTGAATTAAAGGAAACGATCGGCAAGGCATATGAATATACGACGTTGTCAGTAAGCTCCGAACGTGGTAATATCTACGATCGGGAAGGTTATTTGTTAGCTGGAAATTCCATTTCTTACACGATTTCACTAAAATTACAAGCTTCTAATACGCACGGTGAATTTATCGCAAACTATCTTGCGCCGATTCTCGGTATCGATCGGGAAAAGATTATTCAGGCTGCTGAAACGCCATATGTCGAGAATGAAGCGGTTGAAGTTCCGCTTACCAATTTTGCTACCAAAGAACAAGTGGATAAAATCGAATTGGCAAAAAAATCTCTGAATGCGCGGAATACAAACAGCTTCGAGAGTAAAACACGTGTTTTCGAAAATTTGAATGCGGTGGTGTATTATCCGAATATTTATCGCTATTACCCGGACGGAGATTTGGCATCCAATATTATCGGTTTTTACCCGTATTTGAATCCCGCCAGCGGCGCTTCTTTCGGCATCGAACAATATTACGACGATATTTTATCCGGTGAAACCATTCAGAAAAAATTCTCTTTGGATCCCAATGTTCCGGAAAGCATTCCGGATCTGCCCAAAGGCGCATCGATCGCATTGACGATCGATCGTAAAGTTCAGAAATTAGTAGAAGAGCAAGTTAAATTGGCGGTGGAGCAACAAAAAGCAAAGAGCGGAACGATTATTATCGCCAATCCCAAGAACGGTGAAATCCTGGCAATGGCGACCTATCCGCGGATCAATCTCAATCATTACTGGGAATCCGCCACAACTTTTACGAGAGAAAATAAATTCAACCCGGCGGTGATGCAGCCGTATGAGGTGGGCTCGGTATTTAAGGTTATTACATTAGCCATCGGGATCGACTCGGGTGTCATCAAACCGGAAACCGTTTTCAATGATACCGGCACCTTCAATGTGATGGGGATTGATATTTATAACTGGGATCGGGGCGCTTGGGGTCCGCAAACAATGATCGGCTGTATGCAACATTCATTAAACACGTGTTTATCATGGATTGCCGAACAGATCACCGCTCCGGTTTTTTATGACTATCTTCGCAAGTTTCATCTGGATAAACCTACCGGCATCGAACTCGCACTGGAAGATTATTATCCGATTCTCCAACCCGGAGACGAGGGCTGGACGGAGATCAGCCTTCCGACCAACTCATTCGGTCAGGGTTTGATGACGACTCCGATTCAGATGATCCAGGCAGTGAGTGCGATTGCGAACGACGGAATAATGATGAAACCGCATATTGTCAAAGCGATTTATTACAACGATCATACCGAAGTGATTCAACCTGAAGTAGTGGGGCGACCGATTTCTGCCGAAACGGCGCATACGGTTACGGATATGCTTGAGACATCTCTGGAAGTGGAAGCTTCCGACGCTCTCCTCGATGGAGTAAAGATTGCGGGAAAAACCGGAACCGGAGAGATTGCGAAAGAGGGCTATGGGTACGTCCTGAATGTCACTAATGCATCTTTCGTCGGCTGGGGTCCGACGGATGACCCGCAATTCATCGCTTACGTATGGCTGCAGGAACCTTTGATCAGTATTTGGGGATCCGAAGTTTCGGCGCCTTTATTCAGTGATGTCATGAATGAAATAATGCCGTATTTGCATATTCCTTACGATCGCCAACGGGCATGTTTGAATTCAAAAACCTGTCCGACCGAAGTACCGAAAAATGAGTATTATTGATGATTTCGCAGTTACCGAAAGGATTGGGGGTTCGGCCGATAACAGACAAACGGGATAACCCGGGAATTGGATAAGGGAATAAAGTGTTTTCACTCAATGAAATCTTGGAAGCATTAACCGGACAACAGTTGGCAGAAAAAAACCGTTTTTTCAGCGAAGCGGTTGTTGACAGTCGCCAGGCGATCAGCGGGTCAATGTTCGTGGCAATCGCCGGTGAAAATACAGACGGGCATCAATTTATCGGGGAAGCTTTCAGAAGAGGGGCATTGGCGGCACTTGTGCAGGAAGATACTTCGGATAAATTTACGACCGTTGATTTACGGACGGAAAAACTTCCGGAATCTTTTCCGCCATTCCCGTTTTGCCTGCGCGTTGACAACACAGTCGCAGCGCTGCAAAAAACAGCCGCTTTTCACCGGGATCGGTTAAATCTGAAAGTGATCGGAATTACCGGTACCGTCGGAAAATCCACCACAAAAGAATTAATTGCGGAAGTTTTAAGCCAAAAATACCACACCTTGAAAAATACCGGCAATCTCAATAACGAAATCGGTCTGCCGCTGACACTTCTGCGCGCCGGAAAAGGTCATCAAGTCGCGGTTTTGGAGATGGGTTTCTATGTTCCCGGGGAAATAAAACTGCTCTGCGATATTTCAAAACCCGAAATCGGTGTGATCACAAATGTCGGAACCGTTCATGCGGAACGGGCCGGATCCATCGAAGTGATTGCTGCCGGGAAAAGCGAACTGGTTCAGGCTTTACCAAAAGACGGTTATGCGATCCTCAATTATGACGACCCCTGGGTCAGACCGATGGCCGAAAAAACGTCCGCGCATGTTTTTTATTACGGGCTGGACCCGAAGGCGGACCTGTGGGCGGATCAAATCGAGAGTCATGGATTGGAAGGAATCCGTTTCTGCTTTCATTATCAGAACGAAAGTTTCTTTGTGCGCATTCCTCTGATCGGCAGACATTCGGTTCATACCGCTCTCCGGGCAGCTGCGGTAGGGAAGATAATGGGAATCAGTTGGGAAGATATTTTTATGGGATTAAATCGTGGACAATCGCAGCTTCGAATGGCGGTCATGCATTCGGAAGACGGTGCCATGATCATTGACGATACTTACAACGCATCTCCCGAATCGGTCATGGCTGCATTAAACCTGCTGCAGGAAATGGACGGATATAAAATTGCCATTTTGGGGGAGATGCGTGAATTGGGACAATATGAAGAAAACGGCCATATATTAGTCGGAGCGCGGGCAGCCGAGGTTTGTGATGAACTGATCGCGGTCGGCGAAAAAACAAAGAAAATGGTTTCCAGCGCTTTAAAGGGGGGAATGGATCCCCAAAGAGTCAAATGGTTTGCTACCGTTCAGGAAACAATCGAATATACTCGGCAACGCGGTTTCAAGAAAGGCGAAGTGGTTCTGATTAAAGGATCCAGAGGAATGCAAATGGAACGAATCGTTGAAGCAATGGAGAGAATAATATGAAAGATTCCTCATTAACACTTGCCCTGTCTATTCTCGGTTTTATGATGACCTTCATTTGGGGGAAACCGTTGATTCAATTGCTGCACCGATTCAATATCGGGAAATTGGTACGAATCGATGGTCCCGATACCCATTTTGCAAAGATCGGCACCCCAACCATGGGCGGAGTCATGTTCATTATCCCGACATTATTGATTACCGTTCTCTTGAATGCCGCTTCCTTATTCGGAGTCCAAATTATCGGGCAGTCTTTTGTCTTGCCGATGCTTACCATGATTGTTTTCGGTCTTTTGGGAGCGATCGATGACTGGGAAGGCATTCGCGGTCCGCGCCGGGG
>JALHEL010000410.1 GCA_022837205.1 Leptolinea sp. | reverse complement strand
TTCCAAGAGACGGTTTCTTTATTGTTGCCGGTGATGAAAGCTTTGAGCGCGGTTCATCATGAAGGGATGCTTCATCGGGATATCGCGCCGGATAATATCTACGTTACCGATGACGGGCAAGTAAAGTTAATGGATTTCGGCGCAGCCCGTTACCATACATTCTTGGAAACACAAAGTATCCGTACGATCGTAAAACCCGGTTATGCTCCCATGGAGCAATATACAAGTCAATCTGCACAAGGTCCGTGGACGGATGTTTATGCGATGGGTGCAACGATTTATCGAACGCTTACGGGTATCGTCCCTCCCGATGCCCCTTCTCGATATATAAAAGATGAAATCAAGTCACCGCTGCAATTGGGCTGTATCTTACCGAATAACGCAGATTACGCCATTATGCGCGCTTTATCTCCTCAAATTGTTTTCCGATTTCGAACGATGGATGATTTTGCCGGAGCGCTGACCATGCCCGATCCGCCGGTCCCTCTCCAAGCCATGCCGATAAATCCGATGAAACTAAACCAACCGGTGCAGCCTTCGGCTTATTCAGAAGGGAATCCGTCCGATTCGGATGAAAATGCCACCCGGATGATTCAAATCAACCTCAATCCAACCAAACCCGAAAAAAAGGATATCCCTTATTGGTTGTTTTTTGTCCTGATCTTTTTTTTGGTCGGGCTAATCATTTGGTTCATTATCAGCCTTTCCAGTATTTAGGGAGAAAAAGATTGCCGGCCAATTCCTTTATGAAGATTACTGATCCATTCCCCGACTCGATCTGCCCGTTTTGTTTTACCGAGAAAAAATCGGAAACCATCTGCCCGTGTTGCGGCTGCGGTGAAAATAGTTTGCCACAATTTGTCGCCCAGCAGATCCTTCCGGGTTCCGTTTTGAACAGCCGCTTTGTCGTCGGAAAGCTCTTGGGACAGGGAAGTTTCGGAATCACCTATTTATGTTTTGATTCGGAGAGAAATCAAAAAGTGGCCATTAAGGAGTATTTTCCGTCCGAATATGTTCGGCGGCAAAACCTTGAAATGCTTCCGTTGGCGGACGAATATTCGGATACGGTGATTCGCGGAATGGAGTATTTCTGCGAAGAAGTAAAAATTTTGATGGAGTTTAATCAACATTCCAATATTGTTCAAATCAGCGATTACTTCTTTGAAAATGGAACCGCATATTTTGTGATGGAGTATGTCGAAGGGGCGTCTTTGAAAAATTATTTGGATGTTCAAGGCGACCGTATTTCTTTTGAAGAAAGCTGGGAGATCTTATTGCCGATTATGAAAACCTTGGCGGAAGTTCATGAAGCCGGACTCCTTCATCGCGACATTGCTCCGGATAATATCTTTCTGTGCAAGAACGGCGAGCCTAAATTGCTCGATTTCGGATCTTCGCGATTCGCGTTCAGCCGGGACATGACGGAATTTCCTTTGACGATTAAACCCGGTTATGCTCCTCCGGAACAATATCGTGATTTCGATCGGCAAGGACCTTGGACGGATATTTACCAAATGGGTGCGGTCTTTTACCGGGCGATTACTGGTAGAATACCGCCCGAAGCGATCGAACGTTCGGTATCGGATCCTTTAACTTCTCCGCTCCAACTGGGATTGAATATTCCCGAAGAAGCGGACCGTTCCATTATGAAGGCGCTTAACCTTGATCCGCGAGATCGATTCCGAAATTTTTTCGAAATGATCAAGGGTTTCAATGTTAAAATCAAAAATCGTCGATACCTTCCGAAAATCGGAAAAAATTATGATAAAATAGA
>JALHEL010000409.1 GCA_022837205.1 Leptolinea sp. | reverse complement strand
GGGACTCATGGGCTCGGAAAATTTGTTACTGATCTCTTCGAATTCTTTTAATAGGTTGATAGCTTCTTGAGCACCTTCTTCAACAACTTCACGAACTGTTTTTTTACTGTCAACCAACGGTTCCTGTTCAAGATAACCGATGGTATAACCGGGTGCTACAACGGTTTCACCGATGAAATCTTTATCAACTCCGGCAAGAATTTTTAATAACGAACTTTTTCCGGCACCGTTTAATCCGAGGACACCTATCTTTGCACCGTAAAAATAGGAGAGGTAAATATCTTTGAGAATAACCTTTTTATCATAATATTTTGAAACCCCGATCATCGAATAGATGATTTTGTTTTGTTCAACCGCCATCTTACCCCCCATTTATTTGGACTTTATATCCGAGCTTAATGAAATATTCCGCTATAAACTTCACCCGATCCCCTTGGATTTCAATGATGTCGTCTTTAACCGTTCCTCCAGTTCCCAATTTCTTTTTGATATCGGAAACAATCGATTGAACGGCTTGTTCGGAAAGAGAGATCCCTTGAATTATGGTGACTTCTTTTCCGTTTCTTCCCTTCTTTTCTTTCCGAATTCTAATCGTGCCATCATCGGAAATAATTTTCGAGATCTTTTTTGTCCGGCAGTGGCATTCTTTTTCCGGAAAACCGCATTCAGGACAGATGCGTCCTTTTTCGGTAGAATAGACGATCGGATTGTTTTCTTTCATAGGAGCATAATTATAGCAAACAAACAGGATCTTTTTGTTCTATAAAAGATCCTGTCTCAATCGATATGGAACAATAGTATTCGATAAATGCCGGTTAGCCCCAAAACAGAAAGACGATGGAGCCGATAAAACCGCAAAAACACAAGAAAATAATAACAATGATAGCAATGACAATCCATAACCAGATATTATTATTATTCTTCTTCTCCTCACCGGTTCCTTCCTCAAACACATCTTTCGGCAGTTCACCGGAAGGAGAAGTTTCAGGAATTTCAACCGTTTTTCCTTCTTCGGATGCATCCTTTTCGATTCCTTCGTTTTCGGCGGGAATCTTCTTGTCTGAAATCTCCGGTTCTTGAATGAAAGGATCAGGAAGTTTTTCAAATTCGGGAACAGGATTGACTGAACCTGCGGCTGCCTCGTTTTCTTCCATTTTCTTTTCTTCAACTTTTTTGTTTTCTTCGAAAAAATCTTGATGAATATTGGCCGGTGATTCGATAATATTGCTTTGACTTTCCGAAGCGCCTTTTATTTCATTTTCTTCGGCTTGAGGAAGGGAATTGTTTGTTTCGGCGGTATTTAGCGATTGTTCTTTAGTACCGCTTTCAAGATTCTCTTCTTCGTTTGAAGAAGCCGCATTCATATTTACTTTTTTTCTAGAAACTTTCTTTTCTGCCATTTTCCCCTCCTTGTTTATACATTAATAATAATCTAAAAACAAAAAACTATTAATCACCGAAAACGATTGAAGGATCGAATCGTTGAGGATCAATCTCGCCGGTCCAAGGGCCGTGTTTTTCCTGTTTCATGGTTGTGATAATTCCGGCAATTTTACAGGATCGTTCGGGATCATACTTTAGCCTTGAACCGACATAAGAAGTAATACAGGTATCGCCCCTGCCTGTTCTGCCAGCGAGAGATTTCGGAGTAAAAGGTGCACGATAAAATTTTCCGTCCGCATATACCAGGACTTCTTTTGATTGGGTCAGAACAATTTCTTTCGGACCATATCCGGCTAAGATAACAGCGGCTTTTTCAAGATCATCGGTTCCGGTAATATGCTCGGCTTCCGCTTTATC
>JALHEL010000408.1 GCA_022837205.1 Leptolinea sp. | reverse complement strand
TCCTTCTCAGACTTATCGTGATCGGACAATTTTACCGAACAAAGCCCGACATGTCGGCGAGCCGATTGCAGCCGTCGCTGCCGAAACTGAAGAATTAGCTTTTAAAGCGGTTAAAGCCTTAAAGGTTGAATATAAAATTCTGGAAGCCGTTTTTGATCCGGAAGAAGCTATGAAGGATGGTGCCCCCCAGCTTTATGACACCATTTATCTCGGTGACGAAGCTGTAAAGGTTCATAATAATATCGGTGTCATTCGGAATATCAACGAAGGCGACTGCGATGCCGGCTTCGCGCAGGCGGATCGGATTTTTGAACGGGATTTCGAACTGGGAAGAATTTATCATGCCCAACTTGAGACGAAAAATGCGGTTTGTAAACCGGAACCGGATGGGACTTTGACTGTCTGGGCAACCGCTCAATCCATTCACGGTACCCGCCAGATGCTGGCAAGGGCTTTGAACATGCCGCTCAGTAAAATTAATGTCAAAAAGATGCCTTTTGGTGGTGCGTTCGGATCATCGATTCAGGTAAATACGGTTATTCCGATTTGCGCCGCATTGGCATTAAAAGCACGAAAACCGGTTAAATTGGGTTCATCGCGTGAAGAAGATTTTTACAGCCATAACAAATATCCGGCAAAATTTCATGTAAAGATAGGCGTAACCAATGATGGTATTTTTACTGCCGCCCATGTTAAGGCGTTAATCGATTTTGGCGCTCATCAAGTTCAACCTCTGCCTTTATTAGGTTGTATGGCAGGTTGGTTTGCTTCACTTTATAAATATAACGGGAATATCCGTTTTGACGGAACTGCGGTATATACAAATAAAACCCCATGCTGCGCTATGCAAGGATATGGAAATCCGCAAATAAACTTTGCGATCGAGAGTATGGTCGATATTATAGCGGAAGAAATGAATTTTTCTCCGGTTGATCTACGTCTGAAGAATTATCGCGGAATTGGCGATGAATTTTGGGGCCAGGGCCCGACCATTCGATCAATTATTAAAAGTTGCGGCGTGGAAGAGAGTTTGGTAGAAGGTCGAAAAGTTTTCAAATATGATGAAAAAATTGAACCTTCCAAGAAGACGGGTGTAAAGCGAAGAGGTATCGGATTAGCGCGGGGGTTCCATTGTTCAGGAACAGGCGGACCAAAGGAAGGGGAAGTCATCGATTACAGCAGTGCTATGATCAAAATCAATGAAGATGGTAGTGTGGATTTGTGCACCCCTGTAACGGATCACGGCGGCGGGACACTGGATGCTCTACGAAAAATCGTTTCCGAAACGTTGAAAGTTCCTTATGATTTGGTCGGGCTTTCTCCCGCCGATACGATGAACACCGGATATGATGTGTGTACGCATGCGACCCGTGGAGTATATTGCGGCGGGGGTGCGGTGCTGAATGTTGCCAGAAAAGTGAAAGAGATGCTTTTAGAGGTCGCCGGGAGGCTGATGGATGAGCATGCCTGTGATTTGGAATTGGTGTTGGATGAGGAAGCACATCAGGGACGCGTTCAAGTACCGGGATATCCGCAAAAGAGCATGACAATCGGACAAATCGCAAAACAAGCTCAGAATAACAGTTGGGGAACAATTTCCTATATTGACAGTTATCGACAGAAAAATTGTCCGCCATGTTTTACCACTCACTTTGTCGAAGTGGAAGTGGATACCGAGACGGGTATTATTACTGTCCCACGGGTTTTAATTTATGGCGATTGCGGAGTTGCAATGAATCCTGATTTGGTGAAAGGCCAATTGACCGGTTCTTTTAACCGAGGATTTGCCTATACTGTTTAT
>JALHEL010000038.1 GCA_022837205.1 Leptolinea sp. | reverse complement strand
ACTTTTCCATCCGGCCGAATATCAAAATCATCTTTCGAAAAACGAGTCTCTTTTTCAAGGCCCGGATCGCGGACGTATATCGTATCTGCCATCGATTCTCTTGTAAAAGGGAGTTGAGAGGGAAGCCCTCTCAGTTATCATCTCACTTTTCCATCCGGCCGAATATTAAAATCATCTTTCGAAAAACGAGTCTCTTTTTCAAGGCCCGGATCGCGGACGCATACCGTATCTGCCATCGATTCTCTTGTAAAAGAGAGGTGAGAGGGAAGCCCTCTCAGTTACCATCTCACTTTTCCATCCGGCCGAATATCAAAATCATCTTTCGAAAAACGAGTCTCTTTTTCAAGGCCCGGATCGCGGACGTATACCGTATCTGCCATCGATTCTCTTGTAAAAGGGAGTTGAGAGGGAAGCCCTCTCAGTTACCATCTCACTTTTCCATCCGGCCAAACATCTAAGGAATCTTTCCTTATGAAATTGTCCCAATTAACATAATTGATCATCCTTATCCCATCGATATGGTAAAATCGAAATATAAAAAGTGAGATTATGGGAGGAAAGAATGCTCAAGAAAGAATTATTAGACATTCTGCGCTGTCCTGTCTGTGTAAAAGAGAATAAAGGGAATCTGATCAATTACAAAGATTCCTGGTTAATCTGCGAAGACTGTCAGCGAAAATATCCCGTTGTGGAAGACATTCCGGTAATGTTGATCGAAGAAGGCTCCAAATGGATCCAAACCGACCCGGAAAATCTTCAAATCCCACCGGAAATTTAAGAAAAAGAAGTTGAGTTTTATGGCACAAACAAATTATCCACAGAATCAGGATTCGAATAAAGAATATCCGAATAATCGAGCGCCGCAAAATTACGGCATTCCGGGGCAATTTCCGCCCAATTTTAATCCGCAACAACCTCATGGGGCAATACCTCCCCAACCGCAACCCAAGAAGAAGAAAAACAATAAAAAATGGGTCATTTTGGGCATTTTTGCACTCGTCGGTTTGGCTATCGGGATTTTTCTCTTCACTAAGGTGAATCAATACGTAAAAGCGATGACCGTCATCGACTTACCGGGCGCACCCGTAATCAGTGATAACGGGAAGGTTGCTGTTGAAACCGAAAGCAATCCGGATGCCACCGAAGAGGCTGTCTCACTGAGTGATATTACAAAGGTGAAAGGTCAGCCCTGGGATGGGGTTTCAAGAATTACCTGCCTTGCAATGGGTTTGGATTATCGGGATTGGGAAGCACAGGAAAAATACTCACGTACGGATTCCATGATGTTACTGACCTATGACCCCGTCACAAAAATGGCCGGTATGCTTTCGTTGCCGCGTGACTTATGGGTGGCAATTCCCAATCACGGTTACGGACGTATTAATACCGCTTACTATTTAGGTGAAGCCGAAAACCTGCCGGGAGGCGGTCCTCAACTCGCAATCGATACCGTCGAATTATTCCTCGGAATCGATATTCAGTATTACGCTGTGATTTCTTTTGAGGGTTTCGTCAATTTCATTGATTCCATCGATAAATTGGCAATCAACGTCAAGGATCAGATCACGGTTGACCCGATCGGTCCGGGAAACACCGTCACACTCTACCCCGGTGTGCAAGACTTAGACGGTGCGACTGCATTGGCATACGCCCGTCAACGATATACCGAAGGCGGCGATTTTGAGCGAGCCCAACGCCAGCAGGACGTTATTTATGCTTTGTACGAACAAATGGTCTGGCAGCTGCCTCAACTTCTACTCCACGCCGATAAGCTTTACAACACCATATCCCAAGCGATCAGAACCAATCTGACTTTCGACGA
Organism: Leptolinea sp.; assembly: GCA_022837205.1. GTDB lineage: Bacteria > Chloroflexota > Anaerolineae > Anaerolineales > Anaerolineaceae > Flexilinea. The sequence continues at coordinate 7,839 of JALHEL010000038.1, read as the reverse complement.
TATTATCAAACTGGCATGGACGGTGGTGGATATCAAACCGGAACAAATCGTCCGAAGCGTCATCGCTCCTCCGTATCAGGTACAGTACGGTAAAACCTATGACGGTACTCAGGATATTTTGATTCCGATTCCGGATAAAATCCGAGAAGCAAGGGATGTCATTTTCAGCACCAGTCTTGCCGCATCTCCGGCTACCGTTGCCGATGATCAGGCGACTTTAATCGCTGCGGAAGGCGCTCATATCAGCCTATTGAACGGCTCGACAAATCCCGATATTATGGACAAGACTGTTGCCTATTTGCAACAATTCGGGATCACAATCGATTCAATCGGACAAGCGGCGAATTCTTATACAAATTCGCTGGTAATCAATAAAGGGAAACCGTTTACGGCGAAATTCCTGGCAGATCTGATGGCCATCCCAACTGCTGCGATCACAATGGATTATCAACCGGACGCAGCCTCGGATTTGGTTCTGACCATTACGGACGCTTGGGCAAACAGCAACCCCATGTAACAATAACGCAACTCCGGATTTCATGTAACATCCGGAGTTGTAATTCATCAATAATCGGAGCAATATGGAAAAACCAGTTGTTTTAGTCATTATGGATGGCGTCGGTATCGGAAAGGGTGATATAGGTGACGCCGTAAAAAAAGCGAATACCCCCACATTGGATTGGCTGCGCAGCCATTGTCCGTATACTCAAATCAAAGCTCACGGCACAGCGGTGGGGCTTCCGTCGGATGAAGATATGGGGAACAGCGAAGTGGGTCATAACGCACTCGGCTGCGGTCAAATTTACTCACAGGGAGCCAAACTCGTCAATGAGAGCATTGAGAACGGATCCATTTTTCATTCCGAAACCTGGAATAAACTGATCGGAAATTGTGTAGAAAATCATTCGACACTCCATTTTATCGGGCTTCTTTCCGACGGAAATGTTCATTCCAATATCAATCATCTGAAAGCGATGATTCGGGAAGCAAAAAATCAAAAAGTCTCTCGCGTGCGGATCCATATTTTATTGGACGGCCGAGATGTCCCCTCGACTTCGGCACTGCAATATGTCAATGATTTGGAATCTTTTTTAAGAACGCTCAACGACAATTCGTTTGACGCTAGGATCGCATCCGGCGGCGGACGAATGAAAGTAACGATGGACCGCTACCAGGCGGACTGGAATATGGTCAAGATCGGTTGGGATACGCACGTACTGGGCATCGGCAGGCAGTTTGCCAACGCCGCGGAAGCGATTGAGACCTATCGAAAAGAATTAGAGGTTATCGATCAGGATCTGCCGGCTTTTGTTATTGCCGAGAATGGCAAGCCGATCGGAACCATTGAAGACAACGACAGTGTTATTTTCTTCAATTTCCGTGGAGATCGTGCGATTGAAATCAGTATGGCTTTTGATTACCCGGACTTTAATAAATTTGACCGTGTCCGTTATCCGAAAGTTTTTTATGCGGGTATGCTGCAATATGACGGCGACCTGAAGCTCCCAAAGAATTTCTTGGTGAACCCGCCGAACATTCAACATACGCTTACGGAATTGCTCGTCAGCCGGCACCTCAGCCAATATGCCATTTCCGAAACTCAGAAATTTGGGCATGTCACCTATTTCTGGAACGGGAACCGGAGCGGTAAATTAAGTGAAGAATTAGAAACTTTCGAAGAAATTCCTTCCGATATGGTGTCTTTTGACGAACGACCTTGGATGAAATCGGCTGAAATAACCGATAAAATGCTGAGCGCGATCTCCTCCGGAAAATATGATTTCATTCGCTGCAATTATCCGAACGGAGATATGGTCGGACACACCGGGAACTTTGATGCAACGGTTATCGCCGTCGAAGCGGTTGATTTGGAACTTGCGCGGATCGTTAAACTGATGGAATCACATGATTTTACCTTGGTTGTTACGGCTGATCACGGGAATGCGGATGATATGATCGAGAAGACAAAGTCCGGAGAATTACAGCCGAAAACTTCCCATTCGCTCAATCCGGTACCTTTTATGATTTACGATAAAACCCGTGAGTGGAAAATCAAAGAGGGCAGCTACGGTTTGGCAAACGTTACCGGAACACTGGTGAAATTAATGGGATTGGAACCGCCGGAAATTTGGGAAAAACCGATGATCTGATCGGTGACGGTACTCGCGAAACAAAAAAAGAATATGGTTCAAAAAAGGATCGGATTTGAAAATCCGATCCTTTTTTATGAAAGACCGATTTTCTTCGTTATCAGGTAACTTTTTTTGATTCCTCTTTTATGAAATTTTGCATTTTTCCAAATAATCTGAATATTTGTTATTAACACTATGTTATAAACATCAACTTATTCCGGGTTAGAATTACTTATTAACGTTTTAATTTAATGCTTATTTCAGTTCGATTTGGACAAATATCACATTTAATTAAGATTAATTACTTGAGTGGCCATGTTATTATTGCATATAATGTTAATAATAAAGCAGAAAATATTCGTCCGACTTTGTCGATAAGCGAGATTTGAATCGTTCGATTCCATAGTGTATATGCAGGAGAGATTTCCTTTCCTGCGAAAATTTTGAAAGGAGATTTATATGTACAAAAGAAAAATCTTATTCGTTTTTATTTTTCTGACCGTTTTTGCTTTTGCCGCTCAGGGATTGTTGACGGTATCGGCACAATCCGACAATGCCGCGAAAGCCCCGGATCAGGATTTGGTTATTGCTTTCAATAACGATATCCGGGCGCTCGATCCGCATAATGTCTCAGACACGCTGACCATCTCTGCGACACGGACCATGTATGAATCACTCGTAAAATTCAACGAGAAACAGGAAATCGTACCTCTCCTGGCTGAAAGCTATGAAATTTCGGATGACGGGTTGACTTATACGTTCCACCTTCGCTCAGGCGTGCTTTTCCATGATGGCACCGAATTCAATTCGGATGCGGTGAAAGCCAACATCGATCGCTGTAAGGATGAAAGTTTGCGACAGAATCGGATTGTGAAGCAGATTGCGAATGCCGAATATCCCGATCCGTATACCGTTATCCTGACACTTGCAAAACCGAACAACACCTTCCTGAATAAAATGACCATGTTCGATTTCATCGCACCCGCGACGATTGCCGCAGGCGAAGAGAAAATCCTGCGGGAACCCTGCGGGACAGGCCCTTACACATTCAAAGATCGTGTGGAAGGCGATCATGTTACTGTCGTTCCTTTTGAAAAATATTGGGACGGAGCCCCACAGGTTGCATCGTTGACCTTCAAAGCAGTCCCGGAAGACGGCGCCCGAGTCGCAATGCTGCAAACCGGTGAAGCGGATTACATTTATCCCATGCCGACCACTCAGATTAAGGTCGTCGAAGGGAAAAAAGATATTCTGATCGATGCAAAGACCTCCAATATCATGCGGTATGTTACGCTCAATACCGAGTTGGAACAATTAAAAGACAAGCGCGTTCGGCAGGCTATCAATTATGCCGTCGACAAAGACGCATATATCAAAACCGTTTTCAACGGTTATGCTTCCAAAGTCTATTCCTGCTATCCCGAGACGATCCAATACTATGCTCCTCAGCCTCCTTATGACTTTAATCTTGAAAAAGCCAAGGCACTGATGAAAGAAGCCGGAGCGGAAAACGGATTTAAACTTACGATTTGGGGAGATAACATTACCTCCGAAGAAAAAGGAATGCAATTTATTCAACAACAATTGAAACAAATCGGAATCGATGTCGAAGTAATGCCGATGGAAGCCAATGTCGTCGCAGAAAAAATCCAAGCCGAAAGAGATAAAGCCGAAGTGAATATGTGGTATGTAAATTGGTCGGCTTCTTCATTCGATGCGGACGGTGCGATTCGCGCAATTCTGCACGGAGAGAGCATCCCGCCGGGTCAATATAACTCAGCATACTATAACAATGAAGAAGTCAACAAACTGATGGATGAAGCCTTGGCAATAACCGATCCGAAGATTCTTCAGGAAAAGTACGCAAGAATTCAGGAAATCGTCTGGGATGACGCGCCGTGGATCTTCTTGGCGAGTGATCAGGTGATCAGCGGTTACAAATCCTATTGCAGCGGCATCCAGCTGTATCCGGACGGAGCCATCGATTGTTCAAAAGCGAAATTGAATTAATCGAGAATCCATTCGACCGGTCATCTCGGTTGGTTGAAATCAGGTAACCGGCAAAATGATCTTCAAGAACCCTGCATATCAGTTGCGGATCGATCACAATCTAAATCCGAACTCCGGATTTTCACGAGCGATCCAAATGAATGCAGGGTTTTTCTTCAACCGTAAGTTATTATTAAAAAGTGAAAGTTTCGTTGATCTGAAAAGTTTTAACCGGCGAAACATATCGATCAAATCGGAGGTATTCTTTGGGCCGCTATTTTGTTAAAAGAGTATTGGGAACCATTCCGTTGCTTTTGGTAATTTCTTTTTTGATCTTTATGTTTATTCATTTGATCCCCGGTGATCCGGTACGAAATATGGCAGGTCGAGAAGCGACAACCGAAGAACTCGAAAACCTGCGGGAAAGCATGGGGTTTAACAAGCCGCTTTATCAGCAATACTTTTCGTATTTGAATGATCTTTTTCATGGAGATTTGGGAATTTCGTATAAGACGAAATTGCCCGTTTCGGAGATGATGATCGGCCGGTTAAAGCCCACATTAAAACTGACTTTCTTTGCCATGCTCTGGTCAACTATCGTGGGAATTGCCATCGGCGTCCTTTCCGCCATAAATAGAGGAAAACTGATCGATTATTTGGGAATGCTCATCGCGATTTCCGGAATTTCCATCCCGGGGTTTTGGCTCGGTCTCGTCATGATCCAAATCTTTTCCGTCAAACTGGGCTGGGTGCCGACCGGAGGGTTGGATACCTGGAAAAGTTACTTCCTGCCATCCATCACGCTGGGATGCGGTATTATGGCGATTCTCGCACGTTTTTCGAGATCATCGATGCTGGATTCACTCGGGGAAGATTATGTGCGGACCGCTCGGGCAAAAGGCCAACGTGAAAGATTGGTCATTCTGCGCCATGCTTTCCGGAATTCTTTGGTACAGGTTGTAACGGTTATCGGCCTTCAAATCGGCGGGCTCTTGGCCGGATCGGTATTAATCGAAACCGTGTTTACGATTCCCGGATTGGGAAGGCTTCTGGTCGATTCTCTTGCTTTCCGCGATTATAAAGTCGTTCAGGCATTATTACTGTTTTTCTCTTTTGAATATATCCTGATTAATCTGATTGTCGACCTGCTTTATGGTGTCCTCAATCCGAGAATTCGATTAAAGTAACAGGAAAAGACCATGCAGACATCAACCTTCATCGATCAACCTATAAAAAAAGCCGAAAACAGAACAAAATACTATCTTCGTAAATTTTTCCAGCGGAAAACAGCGGTCATCGCGGCGGTTATCATCCTGATCTTCCTGTTCTTTGCTATTTTTGGTCCTCAGATAGCTCCTTTTGATCCTTCTTTACCAGATTACGATAACCTATACGGAGCTCCTGATGCTGTCCATTGGTTTGGGACAGACGAATTCGGACGCGATGTTCTCAGCCGTTTGTTGGTCGGAACGCGAAATTCATTGGGTGTTTCCTTGGCTTCCGTTCTGATCGGAGCTGCCATCGGCACATTTTTGGGAGTCCTTGCCGGATATTACGGCGGAATCATCGATTCCGTTGTGATGCGGGGCTCGGACATCCTGTTTGCCATGCCGGATATTTTGCTGGCGATCGCAATTGTTGCAATAATCGGTCCCGGAATCATCAATGTTGTCATCGCCGTCGCGGTGTTCACCATTCCTTCTTTTGCTCGGATCATGCGGAGTGCCACCTTGTCCGTCAAAAGCTCTCTGTATGTGGAAGCTGCTCGTTCCATCGGCTGTAAGAACAGTCGTATTTTATGGGTACATATTTTTCCGTCAACGATTCAATCTATGATCGTCAATTTTACGATGCGTATCGGCACTGCGATCCTTGCGGCAGCCTCCCTCAGTTTCCTCGGTTACGGGGCAAAAGTCGACGAACCGGATTGGGGAGCAATGCTTTCTTCCGGACGAAATTATTTGGATATCGCTCCGCATTTGGTCTATTTCCCCGGGCTGCTGATTTTTATAGCGGTTCTGGCATTTAATCTTCTCGGGGACGGACTGCGCGATACGTTGGATCCGAAGTTGAAATAGGACACAGAAAAATGAGCGAAAATAACCTTCTGAAAGTCGAGAATCTCAGGACCGAATTTAAAATCAGCCGGAAAAAGTCCGTTGCTGCCGTCAGTGATATCACCTTTGAAATAAACAAAGGCGAGATTGTCGGTTTGGTCGGAGAATCGGGCTGCGGAAAATCAGTCACATCGCTTTCGATTATCCGTTTGTTAAATGATACTTCTGGCGAAATTACCCATGGATCCGTCTGGTTCAAGGGAAGCAATTTACTGAAATTATCCGACGAGGAAATGCGCCAAATCCGCGGGAAAGAAATCGCGATGATTTTTCAGGAACCGATGACTTCATTGAATCCCGTCCTCCGGATTGATAATCAACTCATCGAAGCGATTCAACTTCATACCGAATACACAAAACAGGAAGCTCGTGAGCACGCGTTGGAAACGTTAAGAAGTGTCGGAATTCCCGATCCGGAGCGTGTCAGCCGCTGCTATCCTCACCAATTATCCGGAGGAATGAGCCAGCGGGTAATGATTGCGATGGCAATGTCCTGCTACCCGGATTTGTTGATCGCAGACGAACCGACCACTGCATTGGATGTCACGATCCAAGCTCAGATCCTCGATCTGATGCAGGGAATTCGAAATACCCGCGGCACAAGCATCTTATTGATCACACATGATTTGGGTATCGTTGCCGAGACCTGTTCCCGTGTTTATGTGATGTATGCCGGAAGAATTATCGAGGAAGCACCGGTAGACATCCTTTTTTCCGATCCGAGCCATCCCTATACACAAGGTCTCATCGCGTCCATTCCGAAATTGGGGTTGGAAGCGGAAAGCCTGCCGTTTATTCCGGGGAGTGTACCGGATATCACCATGATGCCGGGCGGATGTCGGTTTCATCCCCGCTGCCGCTATGCCATGGAAATCTGCAGCCAAAAAGAACCCGAATTGATCTCAATCAATGAATCACAAAAATGTCGATGCTGGTTGAAAACATCCGAATATTCCATAAAAACCGAGAACGGAGAAAGCAGAAAATGACTGATTTGCTGACCATCAACAATCTGGTAAAACATTTCCCGGCGGAGAAAAAACTTTTCGGAAAGCAGGATTACGTTCATGCGGTGAATAATGTTTCTCTGGAGGTCCGGGAAGGCGAAACGTTCTCCGTCGTCGGTGAATCGGGTTGCGGGAAATCGACTGTCAGTCGTTTGATCAACCATCTGATTCAACCTGATTCCGGTGAAATTTGGTTTGACGGAACGGAAACGGCCCATCTCAGTGAAAATGAATTTCGGCCCTTTCGCCAACATATGCAGATGATCTTCCAAGATCCGAATTCTTCTCTGGATCCCAACATGCGGATCTTTGATTTAATATCCGAACCGTTGCTGATTTTTACCAATATGTCGGATCGGGAAAGACGGGAACGCGTCCGCGAATTATTGGAAGTGGTCGGCTTAAGTTACAACCATGCCGAAAGATATCCGCATGAATTTTCCGGCGGACAAAGACAAAGGATCGGCATCGCTCGTGCCTTATCGGTTAACCCCAAGCTGATCATTGCCGACGAACCGATTTCGTCGTTAGATGTATCCATTCAAGCTCAAATATTAAACCTGTTACAGAAATTACAAAAACAGTTCAACTTAA
>JALHEL010000037.1:9747-14075 GCA_022837205.1 Leptolinea sp. | reverse complement strand
AGAAGATTTGAAATATCTGGCACAGGGGAAGGTCGCTTTCATTCCGCTTTTGGGAGTACCCCTTTCCAACTTGGTCTTTACGTGGCACAGCAATCATACAAACCCGGCATTGCCCCATCTGATACAGACCGTTCGATCACAGGCTGAAGGCGAATCCTATGGATCTTAAATGATTTCCTATCTCAGAGGCTTGTCGATCCTTTTATCAAGTCGATTCCTTTTTTCATCATAACAAAAGTGTATAGCCGTGATTCACTTCCGGTATTTTACAGAAGCATCGTAACAGAATAAGATATATTTGGATAAGCAAAATCAATAATCCGTTGCAAACCAAATAATATCTTTATCCCGGAGGGAGTACTATGAAAATATTGGGTATTTCTGGAGGAACTCCGAACGGCAACAATGATGCGATGTGCAAACAAGCTTTAATGGGAGCGCAAGAAGTCGGAGCCGAAATCGAGTTCATCAATCTGAACAAGTTGGACATTAAGCACTGTACCGGTTGTAAGTCTTGCGTCATGGCTTTATTTTCCGGTAAAGGAAGCCTTTGCAGCTTAAAAGATGATTTCAATTGGCTGCTGGATAAGATTTATGACGCCGACGGAATTGTCTGGTCGATCCCTATTTTTGAAAAAGGCTCAACCGGACTGTTTCATACGATTACCGATCGTTTCGGACCGCGGATGGATCGCGGAAATGTGATCATCGGAAATAAGATTTCCTCCGAAAATGGCGGAGTTCCGATCGATCCGCGTTTTATGGAAGATAAAGTGGTCTCGTACATGGGAGTGGGCGGCAGCGATTGGAACACTTTGATCCAATGTGATTTCGGGATGCAAGCTCTGACTCCGATGTGGAAGATCATTGATAATGAGATTTTCCCGTGGTGCTTGGATATCATTATGAATGATGCCGCTCTGGAGCGGGCTACACAAATCGGAAGAAATATCGCCGAAGCTGCGAAAGATTACAGCAAAGCAGAATATAAAGGAATCGACGGAATTTGTCCTCATTGCCACAGTCGAAACTTTTTCCTGGATGAAGACGGCAAAGCGATCTGCTGCCTTTGTGGGATTGAAGGTAAGATCGAAGTGGTTGACGGAAAATACAAATTTACTTTTCCCGAAGAACAGTTGAAGCATGCCCATGATACTTTATCCGGCAAATTCCTTCACGGGGACGACATTCAACGGAATGAAGCGAAAGCCCGTGCCGCGATGCAAACCGAGGAAGCGAAAGCCCGACAAAAGAAATATCGGGAATTCATCACCCCGCTGGTTCCCGAGCGAAAATAAGAAAGAAGGTTTTTTTACCATGGCTATAGAATTTCGACCGATGCGCAGCATCATTTATGTGGATTGCTGCCGAGAAGAATATCGTCATCGATTGCAGCACTGGCTGTATGGTCATCATATTGAAGACAGCATCTCAGTCTTTGGTCCTTATGTAACAAAATACGCTTTTTATAATGCCTTACCCGTCCCTCCCGAGGGAGAGCGATTCGGAACACGCCGGATGCAAATGACCGAGCACTATTGGCTGGTTAATGAAATGGTGCCGGAAATGCGCAACAAAGCCGTTTCCGAATACATGCCGTTGAATGTATTACGGTGGCAGGGATGTGTTCCGGACACGGATGAAACTCCCGATATGAATATCGACGGAGACGCCGGTCGATCAGCCGGAGGAGATAACGGTTGTCAGCCTTTTGTCTTTGCGCATGTTCCCATTTCATGGGAAGAAGACTTTAAAGGAAAAGGCCGCATGGTCATTGACGGACCGAATTATCGCTGGCAATTCGTTATTCAGTACCCAAGCGATCTTGGTTTTGAAGAAGGCGAAAAATGGTTCCATAATGAATTCGTCCCATTTTTCCAAAGCTGCCCGCAAGTTAACCGTTTCCTCTCCAGCCGTATTATGCAGGATGTCGCGGGTTGTCCCTTCCACCGGTTGGTGGAAATGTGGTTTGACGGGCCGGAAGAATGGTATCAAGCTGCCGTCACCAGCACCAAAGATTGGAAAAAGCCGTTTTGGGCTCAACAAGATCAATTTCCGTTCTTCAAGTCACAATTCAATATTGTCGGTATGTTCCTGACCGATATCCCCGCCAGTGACAATCTGACACAGTATCGAGGGTATATTACCATGCGTTGAAACAGATTCCTGTTCTCTGATCAATCGTTTTTTAATATGCGACTTTTCATCCGAGAGAACAGGAAATGATTCTTTTATCTGGAGAAAAATATGTTTCGAAAAGATCAATTCGGTTTGGTGTTCAACACCATCTTTTGTCTGATGTTCGCCATTTTTATCCCGTTGTTTATGGAATGGCAGAACGGCGTTTTAGGTTTGGAAGCATTTTGTAAAGATTTTATTCCCGGCTTCACCGTGGCATTGACTGTCGCAACCTATATCGATTTGAAAGCGATGGGGGACAGTTTTGCCCGAAAGTGCGGCGTTAAAAATGAGAACGGTCTCCTTTTCCATATTTTACGGGTCGCGTCCATCACATTTGTCATGACAGCGATTATGACCGTTGTGATGACATTTTTAGCGGTCGGATTCTCTTTGGGACCCGTTTTCTTCCTTGTCTGTCTGAAAGCTTTCCCGGCTGTTTATGCAGTAGCTTTGGTAGTGGCTTTCATCACTTTCGCATTCGGTATGAAGCTGACAGCAGCATTATGTGTAAAGCCTCCCAAAAGCATGCCCGCATTTAATTGATTTTTCAGACTCGAAAGCAGAAGAGGTTTTTTAATGGCGATACCGTTTTATGCGAAAAGCACCGGCAACGAAGGTTTTATCAAAAACATGGAGGTTGTCGGATTCAGTAATCTGAACGGAGTAAACGCTTTTCAGATGGCATTATATAAAACAGCGGACGGCAAATACTACATGTATTGCGGATCTTTCCGCGGGCCCGGCTGGAATATTGTCGACGTAACCGATCCGGCTCATCCGACGGTGGTTAACTGGCTGGAAGCCTGCGACCCGAAAGAATTCCCCGCTACCAATACGCCGAAAATTCAGGTGGCGGACGGATTGATGATCGGAGCGTTAGGCGGCGGTGTTCCGTTTCTTCACGGCAATAAGCCGGGAGACAAGAACAAAAGCGGTCTGATGATTTTCGACATCCGGCAGGATCCCATTCATCCCAAACTTCTTTCTTTTTGGGACACCGGCGTAAAAGACGGAATGGGAGTTCACCGTTTTATGTATAACGGCGGACGATATGTCCATTTATCGGCGGATTGCCCGGGTTTCACCGGAAATATCTATCGGATTCTTGATATCATCGACCCCACTCATCCGACGGAAGTGGGTCGTTGGTGGGATCCCCGACAATTCACCGACGGACTCAGAGAAGGCGAATATCCGGTCGACGGCGCTCAACATTGGGAATTCATGGATTGGCCGCAGCTGCACGGACCACCCTTCGCGGTCGGAAATCTGGCTTATCTCTCCTATTACAGTGAAGGGCTGATCATTTTGGATATTTCCGACATCACCCGTCCAAAGAAAATCGGTCAATTAAAGCTGAAGGGACCTTTTTCCGGGAAATATGCCGGAGCGCGCACTCACACCTGTCTGCCTCTGCCGGGAAGAAACTTCCTGGTGGCAACCAATGAAGGGGAACGTTTCCCCTTTTACAATAAGAAAATCCTGTCCGAGGGTCCCGGCAAAGGTGCGCAACCGATGAACAACCTTCATATGATTGACATTTCCGATCCGTCCGATCCGCAATTGATTGCGGAATTCCCCTACCCGGAAGTCCCGGAAAACTTTCCTTATCGGAATTTCAATACCGCGGGATTGGATGGAGCTCAGGGACCCTTCGGCCCGCATAATATTCACGAACCGATGAGCGGAAAGCCATGGTTGGATCAAAACGCCGATCGCGTTTATTGCTGCTATTTTCATGCGGGGATGCGTGTGTATGATGTGTCCGATCCGTACTATATCAAAGAACTGGCCTATTTCATTCCGCCCAATCCCGAAAAGCTGCTCTATGAGATTCCGGTTCCCGGTCCGATGTTGGCGACGACCGAGGATTGTGTGGTCGATGATCGCGGCTTCATTTATCTGGACACCTGGCAGGACGGTATGTACATTGTCCGGGTGAAAAACACCTGATCGCTATACAAAAAAAGCCCCATGATTCGTAAGCTCATGGGGCTTTTAGAACATCGGTCTAACCGTTTGCATTCCTCTTCCGCAGATAGTCGAGAATCACCGGGGTGTTACCGTCGGCATTTTGTTGTAACGCCCGGCAGGCCGCTTCGACATCCGACTCACGAACAGCCTGAATCAGCGGGGCAAAATCCGAC
>JALHEL010000037.1:0-9693 GCA_022837205.1 Leptolinea sp. | reverse complement strand
ACATATTCCGATAAATGCTGTTCCAATTCAGACAACAATATCGCATGATCCTCCCGTTCCATAGCGAGACGGATCGCCTCACGGTGCAATGTCATCGCCAATTGTTGGATTTCTTCGACATCATGTTCATCCAAGTTGAGTACGCGCGCACCGACATTATTTTCATAAGTGACCAACCCCTCCTGTTGCAGACGATTGATCGCCTCCCGGATCGGTGTGCAACTGACCTGCAAAGTGTCCTGCAGCTCATTGACGTTCAACCGGCTCCCCAAAGGGATTCGAAGCGAAATAATTCCGTTTCGCAATTCTTCGTAAACCTGGTCTACCAGGGAATTCTTTTTTATCACAGGATCGATTGGCTCCCTTCAAATTTTGTTTCTTGCAAAATATAAATTTATCATACCAATTCCGTTTTAAAATCGCAAGGAATTCGGAAAATGATCTGCAAAAAGGTTACAACACACATCTTGACAAGGTATCAATCTGTGATATTCTAATTCATATAAATGTTGCAAGATATAACATATATCGTATATTTTACAAAGGAGGAACAACTTTGAAGCAATTACTGACAGGAAACGAAGCTGTTGCCAGAGGGGCATGGGAAGCGGGAGTCCGTTATGCCTCCGCTTATCCGGGCACACCCAGTACGGAAATTCTGGAAAATATCGCGCAATATCGGGAAATTTATTCCGAATGGGCACCGAATGAAAAAGTGGCGACGGAATCCGCCATCGGAGCTTCATTCGCCGGCGGACGAGCTTTGGCGGCAATGAAACACGTCGGGTTGAATGTTGCTGCGGATCCGTTATTCACCGGTGCTTATATCGGCGTGAACGGAGGATTGGTGATTGTCTCCGCGGACGATCCGGGGTTGCATTCCTCGCAAGACGAACAAGACAACCGATACTATGCCCGCGCCGCCAAAGTGGGAATGCTTGAACCCTCCGATTCGCAGGAAGCGAAAGATTTTGTGGGAATCGCGTTGGAATTATCTGAACAATTTGACATGCCGATTCTTTTACGAATGACAACTCGAGTGTGCCATTCCAAAAGTATTGTAGATTTGAGTAAAGAACGGACGGAAAAGCCGCTGGTACCCTATGCCAAGCAGGATAAATTCAATCCCATTCCGGCAATTTCCAAACGGCTTCATACCAAAGTGGAACAGAATCTGAAACGGTTGGAAGAATATTCCGAGAGTTCCCCATTAAACTATGTCGAATGGGGCGAGAAAAAAATAGGCATTATCTCCTCCGGCGTCGCTTATGAATATGCCAAAGAGGTTTACGGTGAAAATGCCTCCTATTTGAAGCTCGGTTTTACATTTCCGCTGCCGATGCGAAAAATCCGTGAGTTTGCCGCCCGGGTCGATCAATTGATTGTAGTCGAAGAGTTGGAACCCATCATGGAAAATGAGATCAAAGCGGCCGGCATCCCTTGCATTGGTAAAGAAAAAATTCCGTGTGAGGGTGAATTAAATCCGGATATCCTGCGGCAATCATTGTTGGGTGAAGAACACAAAACAATCCGTTATGATGCTTCGATTGTTGCCGCCCGCCCGCCCGTTCTTTGTGCCGGTTGCCCGCATCGCGGCTTTTTCTATGAACTGCAAAAAATGAAAAATGTGATTACGGTCAGCGATATCGGTTGTTACGGTTTGGCACCCAAGGATATTGCCATTTGTATGGGCGGCGGTTTCTCCGTCGCGCATGGCGCTCAAAAAATATTCGATTCGGAATCTGACGGCACGCGAAAACGTTGTGTGGGAATAATGGGAGATTCCACATTTTTTCATTCCGGGATGACTTCCATGCTGGAGGCGGTTTACAATCGCTCCGACATTCTGATGGTTGTTTTAGACAATCGCATCACGGCCATGACCGGTCACCAACAAAATCCGGGAACCGGCTTGACCTTAGCGGAAGAACCCACCCATATGACCGATATCGCGGAGGTCGCGCAAGCGTTGGGGGTCAAACATATTCGGACTGTCAACCCGTTGAAGCCGGATGACGTTCGGGATGCTCTGAAATGGGGAATGGGATTTGATGAACCCGCTCTGCTTATTACAAGGTGGCCCTGTGCTCTCAAGAAGATGACTCAAACGGACGTTGAGGAATTCGGCAGCCTCCGCTTCGTCAACCGTGTGGATTCGGAAAAATGCATCGGATGTCGGGCATGTATTCAAACAGGCTGCCCGGCAATCGAATACCATGCGGATTCAAAGAAAGTCACCATCGATCAAATTCAATGCACAGGCTGTGATTTATGTGCGCAGGTTTGTCCGAAACACGCCATTTTCAGGGAGGAAAAGCAAAATGTCTGAAGTAAAAAATATTTTACTTTGCGGTGTCGGCGGTCAAGGTACCATTTTAGCCAGCAAGATCCTTTCGACAGCCTTGGTAGCGGCCGGTTATGACGTTAAAATGAGTGAAATTCATGGGATGAGTCAACGCGGCGGCAGTGTCGTCACTCAGGTACGTTACGGAGATAAGGTTTATTCTCCCATCATCGGAAAAGGAAGTGCGGATATTTTGGTCTCCTTTGAGGCGATGGAAGCCCTGCGTTATTTAGACGGATTAAAAAAAGACGGAGTGGCAGTGGTCAATGATTATCGGATACCGACAGCCACCACCCTTTCGGGGCAGGAAACCTATCCGGCAGATTGCATCGAACAACTGAAGACTCTGGTAAACACCAAAGTGCTCGACGCCGCAAAGATCGCAACCGAATTAGGCAATTCCAAAAGCATGAATATTGTTTTGTTAGGAGCATTGATAAAACTGATGAAACTGGAAGCGTTGGATTGGGATGCGGCATTAACCGACAACATTAAGCCCCGCTTTGTAACCGTCAACCGCAAAGCTTTGGAAGCCGGAATGGCTGCGGTTGCGGAGTGATGAATAAAGATCCTCGGTCGAAACCGGTACCGGTTCAATCGGGCCGGTCCTTCGGGGAAAAGGAACTCCATGGAATACAGAACATTTGCTGAGTTAATTCATACCGTAAAGAACAAGCCTCGAAAAGCCAGGCTGGCGGTCGCAGCCGCCGGTGACGAACATACGATTGAGGCGGTGCTGCACGCTCGAGACGAAGAAATTATTCTTCCCGTTTTGGTCGGCGACAAGGCGGAGATCCTCACCGTCTTGGAGAAACTGGGGAAAAACATCCCGGCGGAAGATATTTATGATGTTCCCGATCCGGCGGAATCCGCCCGTGTGGCGGTGGACTTGGTTCGCCGGGGCGGAGCGGATTTCCTGATGAAAGGTCGGATGGAAACGGCCGTTTTATTGAAAGCGGTGGTCGACAAGGAGCACGGGTTGAGTCGTGGCGGAATCATGTCCCATTTTACCGTCTTTGAAGTTCCCACCTATCACAAACTGCTGGCACCGGTGGACGGCGGAATGGTTACCTATCCCGATCTGCAACAGAAAAAATGTATTATCGAAAACACCGTCGAGACGTTCCATGCCATCGGATACGAATGTCCCAAAGTGGGAGTGCTGGCTTGCATCGAGAAAGTAAATCCCAAAATGCCGGAAACAGTAGACGGAAACGCATTGAAAGAAATGAATCGGCGGGGAGAAATCAGCGGATGTATCGTCGAAGGACCAATTTCCTATGATTGTGCGGTATCGCGTGAGATCGCCGAGCTGAAAGATTTTCGCAGCCCCTGCGCGGGTGATTGCGATATTTTGCTGGCTCCCAATATCCATGCCGGCAATATTATGGGAAAAATGCTGGCAGTCACCTGCGGTGCAAAGCTGGCGGGTTTTGTGGTCGGCGCGAAATGTCCGGTCGTGATGACCAGCCGCGGTTCCTCAGCGGAAGAAAAATATCTGTCGATCGTCATCAGTGCTCTGGTTTCGCAAAAATAGGAGAAATGTTATGGAACGTCTGCTGATTCTGAACCCCGGATCCACATCCACCAAATTGGCTGTATATGATGACGAAACACCGGTGTATACGGAATCCATCGTTCATACGCCCGAAGAATTAGCCCCTTTTGATTGCGTGGCGGATCAATATGCCTTTCGCCGTGATTTGGTGCTGCGATCCCTCGAACAACACCGGATTCCGCTGAACTCGCTGACGGCAATCGTCTCTCGGGGCGGATTGCTTCCTCCCATTGAAGCGGGAGCTTATCGGATCAACGACGATATGGTTTGGCAATTAAGAAATCGCCCGCGTAACGAGCATGCTTCCAATGTCGGTGCCATGATCGCTTATGATATCGCAAACCGGTTGGGAATTCCCGCTTTTATTTATGACGGGGTTACGGTGGATGAATTGACACCCATCAATAAGATAACCGGTCTGCCGTCCATGCAACGCAAAGGCATGGGGCATAATCTCAATACACGAGCTGCAGCGATGCGCTATGCCCGGGAACAGGGAAAAAACTATCGGGATATTACCGTCATTGTCGCCCATTTGGGAGGGGGCATTTCGGTGAATCTGCATCATAACGGACGGATCGAAGATTTTATCACGGACGAAGAGGGACCGTTTTCTCCCGAACGCACCGGCGGTTTACCGATGTTTGATGTCATTCGGGAATGCTTCGAACCGGGCGCAACCTACAAAGGCATGATGAAGTTGGTGAAGAATCAGGGTGGTCTGATGGCGCATCTGGGAACGACCGACAGCCGAAAAGTGGAAGAGCGAATCGCCGCGGGGGATGAACATGCCAAGCTTATTTACGATGCCATGATCCTGAACATTGCTAAAAATATCGGAAAAATCGCTCCCGGCGTCTGTGGAACAATCGACGCCATTCTTTTGACGGGCGGGATCGCTCATTCCGATTATGTCACCGAAGGGATCAAACATTATGTTTCTTTTTTAGCTCCCGTAATCGTTTATCCGGGGGAAGATGAAATGAACGCGCTGGCTTTGGGAGGCCTTCGAGTTTTACGGGGAGAAGAAAGCGCCAAAACATTCCATCGTGTGGAAAACCTGTAAGGATAGAGAAACAGCCCGGCATATAGAGGAACATTCTTCGCGATTTGCAGATATAAAAATCCCCATTCCCGGTTGGCAAACCGAAAATGGGGATTGCTTTTTAATTTTGCAAAAATCGCTTCTTGCTTCAGAGTCCGGCATCGCGGCGTAAAGCTTCCGCCATATCCAGTTTCTCCCAAGTGAAATCCGCATCTTCACGACCGAAATGGCCGTAATTCGAAGTCTTGCGATAAATCGGACGGCGCAGATTCAGCCGTTTGATAATCGCGCCCGGCCGTAAATCAAAATTTCGATCGATCAGCCGCACGATTTCCTCGTCCGATATCTTCCCCGTTCCGAAGGTTTCGACATTGATGCTGATCGGTTTCGCCACACCGATGGCATAGGAAATCTGAATTTCGCAGCGTTCCGCCAAGCCGGCTGCGACGATATTTTTAGCCACCCAACGGGTCGCATAACTGGCTGAACGATCGACCTTGGTACAGTCTTTACCGCTGAACGATCCGCCGCCGTGCCGTCCCATACCGCCGTAAGTATCCACAATGATTTTCCGGCCGGTCAAGCCCGAATCTCCCTGCGGACCGCCGATAATAAATTCACCGGTGGGGTTGACAAATACCTTCAGGTCTCGGTCGACCAACTCTTTCGGTAATACCGGGTCGATCACATATTTGCGAACGGCAGCTTCGATTTCATCGTGCTTATCCCGCATGGATGCGGAATGTTGCGTACTGATGACAACCGTGTCCACCCGTTTCGGCTTTCCGTAGGAATATTCGATCGTCACCTGACTTTTGCCGTCGGGATAGACCCAAGGTAAAGTCCCGTTTTTACGGACTTCGGAGAGTTTTTCGGTCAGACGATGGGAGAGATAAATCGGCATAGGCATGTAAACCGGTGTCTCATTACAGGCATAACCGAACATCATCCCCTGATCGCCGGCGCCAACCTCTTCGAAATCGACTTCTCCGAATTCTCCCCGTTTCGCTTCCTGCGCTTTATCCACTCCCAGCGCAATATCCGGTGATTGTGTGGAAATCGCAGAAAGAATCCCACAAGTATGCCCATCGAAGCATTTTTCACTCGAATCATAGCCGATGTCGAGAACCACTTTGCGAACCAGCTCATCAAAATTGACAAACGCCTGTGTGGTGATTTCCCCGTAAACCAGAACAAAACCGGTTTTGACGGATGTTTCACAGGCAACCCGTGAATACGGGTCTTGTTCCAGACAAGCGTCCAATATCGCATCACTGATTTGATCGCAGATTTTATCCGGATGGCCTTCTGTGACGGATTCCGAAGTAAAAAGGTACTTCGGGGAATTCATAAATGTTGACATAACGATATCCTCCAATAAAACACCCCCGAGTTTCCAGGGGGGTGCGATTGGTCATCACAGACCCTCCTATCTTCCAGATTTTTCATTCACTCTGCCGGAGTTGGCACCTTGATAATCAGGTTGCCGAGGTTTCATTGGGCCGGTCCCTCCACCTCTCTGGATAAGAGCGCCATTCAGGGGCTTATAAATTTTTAATTCTTCCTATTAGAACATAAAGAACAATGATTGTCAAACACTTTCCCAAAAATTGCTGACAGTCTCTGACGATTATTGGAATCCTTGATGATTAATATCCGAGCTTGGTACCGACCAAAATCACTTTGATCCTTCCGGCCGGCCGGCAGATGCGGGTTTGGACAATTTGAGCGCACTGGCTCTCCGCCGTCGTACAGTCCGAACAAGTACCGGTGATTTTGCACGGCGTCGCTACGTCAAAGCGGGAAATGTTCGTCGGTGCCGCAATCGTCCGAGCCCGTTCCAGCGCATCCGCAGCCGTATGAGCGATTTTATTCACGCCGGCAATGACAATGACCTGCTTCGGTCCGTACAGCAATGCAGCGAGACGGTTGCCGTTCCCATCCACATTAAACAGTTGGCCGTCTTCACTGATAGCGTTGGCACTCATCAAAAAGGTATCGGCCAACAGCGCCTGTCGCATGATCTCAATTCGTTCCTCGGGAGTTTTTGCCGTATCACGATCAATCAGTTTATATTTTCCGTTTTGGATTTTATCCTTTAAACCCACTTCTACGATTGACATCGATCCGCCCCAAGAGACAGAAGTCCCTTCCGGAATCAGGCTCAGCGCTTGAGCCACTGCTGCTTCTTTGTTATCGAAATACCAGGCATCAAAGAACCTCTTGCGCAACGCCTTGGCAACCGTTTCACCCAATTTATCATAGCGAATTTGTTCCGCAGTTTTTTCCATCATCAATCCCTTTCTTGTTTAATTGAGAATATTGCTATCAATTAATTATACTTTCATTCGAGGCGTAAAAAAGCGCAGTCACTGTTCTTCATCCGAAATAATCGCGAATTGCATCCGCCAAAGAGGAAGTGATACCGTCCGTCAACATCAGTTCTTCCTTGGATGCGGCGGCGATGACATCGATACTGCCGAATTTTTTCAGCAACGCTTTCCGTTTAACCGGCCCGATACCCGGGATTTTCTCGAGTTGAGAAGCCAGCCCCTCCTTCGTTCGTCTTCCGCGATGAGCGGTGATGGCAAAACGATGAGCTTCATCCCGAATGCGCTGAACCAGATAGAGTCCTTCGGAATTACGCGGAAGGATTATCGGATCGGAATGAAAAGGCATAAATATTTCTTCCTCGCGTTTGGCAAGACCGACGACGTGAACACGATCAAGCAGATCGAAATCCTTGAGCACTTCGACCGCGCGCCCCAGCTGGCCTTTTCCGCCGTCGATGATGATCAAATCGGGCAGAACAGAAAATGAGGGATCGATTTTGCCCCCTGTTTTGTTATCCTTCTCGCTCGCGGATTGCCAACGCTTCATCCGGCGGGTAAGTACTTCCGTCATACTGTCAAAATCGTTCGGTCCTTCGACTGTTTTGATATTAAAACGTCGATACAAGTTTTTCTTCGGAACTCCCTGCTCAAAAACAACCATGGATCCGACCGACAACGTTCCTTGTGTGTTGGAAATATCATAACATTCGATTCGATTCGGCGGTTCGGGCAGCTGCAGTGCCGATTGCAGTTCAGTCAATGCTTCGCTTTGTTTGTTGGTATCATTCTCCCATTGCGTTTTGAGCGCCCGAAGCGTTTCGATTGCATTTTCGGCAGCCATATTCACCAGGTCCTTTTCGTTACCGGTTTTGGGCACTTTGAGCGTAAATTTTTTGCCTCCTCTTTGTTGACGCAGCCATTGTTGGATAATGCGATGTTCTTCCAACTCAACGGGAAGCAGCATTTGAGGCGGAATCGTCGCCGCATCGCTGTAAAATTGCTTGATAAATTCGGAAACCACTTCCTGATCGGCTTCATCCTCCGTCCCTTTCATAATGAAATATTCCTGGCCGATCAATTTCCCGTTTCGAATATAGAACAGCTGAATACAGGCTTCTTTTTCCGAGCGCGCAATGGCTATCACATCCGAATCGGTATCATCATTACTCACAATTTTCTGCTTTTCGACTACCCGATCAATAGCCTGAATTTGATCTCGCAGGGCGGCAGCCCGTTCAAAGTTCAAATTCTCCGCGGCATCGCTCATCTGCTTTTGGAGCCGGTTTACAATGTCGGCGGTTTTCCCCTCCAGAAAAGAGGCAATATCTTCCATCATCGCATAATAATCCGCTTGCGAGATTGCATTGATACAAGGACCGGAACAAAGTTTTATATCATAGTACAGGCAAGGTCGACTGTCCTGACCGGTGATCTCCCGATCACAGGTCAAATAAGGGAAGATACGCCGCAGCAAATCCAATGTTTGATGCACCGCCCAAACACTCGTATACGGGCCGAAATATCGCGACCCATCCTGAACCATTTGGCGGGTAACCAGAATCCGCGGGTACGGATTTTGAAATTCGATTTTAATATAAGGATAGCGTTTATCGTCTTTGAGCTGAATATTGTATTGCGGCCGATTCTTTTTAATCAGATTCATTTCAAGAATCAGCGCTTCCAGCTCGGATTCCACCACAATCCAGTCGATATGATCAATATGACTGACCATCTGGCGGGTTTTTACCGTATGCTTCACACTGTTTTGAAAATAGGAACGGACCCGGTGACGCAGATTGATCGCTTTACCGACATAAATGATTTTGTCATCGGCGTTTTTCATCAGATAACAACCGGGTTTATTCGGCAGCGTCTCTAAAATTCCCTGAATTTTCGGACTGATTTCCATAACTAATTTTCCAGCAGGATGGTCACCGGTCCGTCATTTAAGAGTTCGACTTTCATATCCGCCCCGAAAAGACCCTTCTGTGTCGGGACACCCTGTTCTCGCATCGACTCTGCGAACAGATCCACCAGCGGAGCGGCGATTTCCGGTGCAGCGGCCCGGATGAAAGAAGGTCGATTCCCCTTCCGTGTATCCGCACATAAGGTGAATTGGGAAACAACAATCGCTTCCCCGGCGCAATCCCGAACAGAAAGGTTCATTTTATCGTTTTCATCCCGAAATATTCGCAATGCGGCAGTTTTCTTTGCCATCGCAAGCGCATTTTCTCGGGTATCTCCTTCTTCAACTCCTAAAAGAACCAGCAAACCGGTCCCGATACGGCTGATTAACCGCCCATCGACGGTGACCGAAGCCCGACTGACACGCTGTATAACCGCTTTCATCTTTTCAAATTCCGCCTAATTATTTTTATCATAAGATTCTAAGAATTTTGTTGATAAAAGTCAA
>JALHEL010000407.1:1863-2887 GCA_022837205.1 Leptolinea sp. | reverse complement strand
GGGGACGCCGTCCCCTACGGTAAAATCGAAAAAAATACCGGCAAATCGGGACGTCGGGGACGCCGTCCCCTACGGTAAAACCTAAAAAAATATCGGCGGGTCGGGACGTCAGGGAAGCCGTCCCCTACGGTAAAACCGAAAAAAATACCGGCGGATCAGTTCAGATAGTATTTTTTCTGAAGAATTAGCCGGTAAACGGAATCTCTCAGATAATATTTATAGTGATGCCCGCTTTTAACCCGTTCCCGAATTTCGGTGGATGAGATTTCAAGCAGCGGAGCATCGATCATCCGCAATTTGCTATCGATATCCGGTAAGATTTTTTTCAACTCTTTCCAATCAAATACTTCCCCCGGTCGTTGCATGACACCCAATTCATCGATCCGTTCCATTACCAATTGCGGTTCATGCCAAGTGGGCAAATATTGCAATGAATCTCCACCGATTAAAAAAACGATTTTTGAATCCGGGAAACGTTCTTTTAAAATTTTCAACGTATCGGCTGTGTAGTGCGGCCCCGGGCGTTCGTTCTCGAGTGTGGAAAGTTCAAATCTCGATTCTCCTTCTATGCAGGCGGAGACCAGTTCGGCCCGCTCTTCAAAATCGGAGATGATATTCTGTCGCTTATGGGGCGGTGTCGGTGACAACATCCAAAGCACATGATCAAGATTCAGTTGGTCTGCCGCTTCGGCTGCCAAGATCATATGGCCCAAATGAGGGGGATCAAAGGTTCCACCAAATATTCCCAGACGATCCTGTGTCATTCTATCCATTCCATTTCAAAATCATCGCCGATCATAACAGTGTCGCCGTTTTGCACACCCGCTTCCCGAAGTGCATCTTCGATGCCGAGTGTTCGTAAAAGTGTCTGAAAGCGTCTTACAGAACCGCTGTGTTCCCAAAATGTCATTTTGGCTGCCCGTTCAATCGAAACACCCCGAACTACCCAATCGCCTTCCGCGTCTTTGGTGATTTCAAACTTACGCGGATCTTCTTTCGGCAGATAAACCGGTAAGCTTTCCGT
>JALHEL010000407.1:0-1825 GCA_022837205.1 Leptolinea sp. | reverse complement strand
GCGGAAATCGGCATGGCTTGATATCCTTTTTCCTTGAGGAATTTTTCTACTTCCGGCCAACGTTCAGCCGCTTCCGGGATGTCCATTTTATTGAAAGCAACCAATTGCGGCTTTTCGATCAGTTTTTCATCAAACAAAGCCATTTCCTGATTCGTCTGATCAAAATCCGCGATCGGATCTTCGGCCAGGCCATCCAGTAAATGGAGAATCACTTTCGTGCGCTGGATATGTCGCAGGAATGAATCGCCCAACCCCACACCCATATGTGCGCCTTCGATTAATCCCGGAATATCCGATAATACCAAAGAGTGATCCAAATCGAGTTCCGCAACCCCTAAGTTCGGTTCGATCGTCGTAAACGGATAATCGGCAATCTTAGGCCGGGCATTGGTTACCGCTGCCAGAAAACTAGATTTACCGGCATTGGGAACCCCCACAATCCCGACATCGGCAATTAATTTCAATTCCAGTTTTAATCTTCTTTCCTCTGCGGGTGCGCCTTTTTCGGCCACACGCGGGGCTTGATAGGAAGGGGTGACAAAGTGAGTATTTCCGCGTCCGCCGCGCCCGCCGCGGGCAACGATCAATTCCTGTCCTTCATTAACCAAATCGCCGATGAGATCATTGGTAACAGCATCACGAACGATTGTACCGGCGGGAACCAAGACAATTTTGTCTTCGGCGGATCGCCCGGTCATATTATTGGGTCCCCCATTTTGACCATCTTCGGCAATAAAACGAGAAATGTGACGAAATTGTGCCAAGGTATTTAAACGCCGATCAACTTTCAGGATCAGGTCGCCGCCTCTTCCGCCATCTCCCCCATCGGGTCCTCCGCGGGAAACATATTTTTCCCGATGAAAATGCATCATTCCGTCACCGCCCTTTCCGGAGCGGACATAAATTTCTGCTTCGTCAACAAACATATATTCTATAACTCGCTTTCTGACAACCTCTCTTTATTTTACGCTATAAATCCTTCGATTGGATTCTGCGATATAGAAGCAGGGAATGGCAAATTCTTATCCGCATCTGTTTCTCGGGAAGTGAAAAAAATTGAATTATTTTGAATTCGGATGATTCTCTTTTGGAAAGCATCGGATCAATGGAACAAGGTAAAATTAACAATAATAGGAGAAGGGAAGAGGAGAGAGATGTGAGTGAGAATTATTCGGATTATGAAAAACTGAAAGGTTTGATTGAAGAATTGGATGATTATATCAATCATTACCATGGCGGGTCGGTTAATTTAATTTCGTTCGACGGAAAAGTTGTCAGAGTGAAATTAGGGGGCGCATGTGAAGGATGCCCATTATCTCCTTCGACATTACACGGTTGGGTTGAAGGAACCATCCGGCAATTTTTCCCTGAGATCGAATCTGTCGAATCTGTTTAAGGATTGATTTTTTCGGCACAAAAATTGCATCAAGATCAATGAGTTTAGGAAGGGATCATATTCTCCGGTTCGAATCGGGAAGTTAGGAGCGTTATTATGCGTAGGGGAATTTCCATTTTTTTCGGGATGGTTTTAATCATTGTCGGTTTGCTGAAATTATTGCCGTTGGTAGGGGTAAATGTCATTATCGACGGTTTTAATTTGGATACTTGGTTCCCGGTCGTATATATCCTGATCGGATTACTTGAATTATTGAATCAAGAAGCAAGCGGTTGGTTCTGGGGGATTGTTTTCCTGATCTATGGTGTGTTTAAACTCAGCCAAATCATCGGCTTTGCTATTCCCTTGATCAATATGTTGAATATCGAATCTCTGTTAATTCCGTTTTTCGTACTGATTTACGGTATCAAAGCAATAGCGACATCCGGA
>JALHEL010000406.1 GCA_022837205.1 Leptolinea sp. | reverse complement strand
CTTGTCCAACGCGCAAAGCTTTTTTGTTTTTCAGTCAGTTCTTCTTCTTCGGTAATTTCTTCGACGCGTTCATCCAGAATTTTTTGATCTTCTTCGGATAGTACAATTTTAGCCAGCCGGCTTTCATAGTAAATTTTGACTGTGACGCCATCTTCCACCGCCTGCTGAATATCATAGATGTCTATGTAATTCCCAAAGACAGCTTGAGTGTTTTTGTCCTCTTTTTCAATGGGTGTTCCGGTAAATCCGATAAACGAGGCATTTGGCAGCGCATCGCGCATATGCCGTGCATAGCCGTCAATGAAATCGTATTGGCTGCGGTGGGCTTCATCGGCGATGACAATAATATTATGGCGCTCGGTAAGAGTGGGAAAGACACCTCCCGTCTCTTCTGGAAAGAACTTCTGAATGGTAGTAAAGATGATGCCGCCTGAAGCGACGGAGAGCAATTTCTTCAAGTGCTCTCGGCTGGAAGCTTGGACGGGGGTTTGCCTTAGCAGTTGCTGGCAATTATTGAAGGTTTCAAAAAGCTGCTGATCGAGATCGTTCCGGTCGGTTAGAACCACAATGGTGGGGTTGTTCATTTCCTCAGCCAAAACCAGTTTCCCGGCATAGAAAACCATTGAGAGACTTTTTCCGCTGCCTTGTGTGTGCCAGATCACACCGGCGCGTTTATCCCCCTTGGGTTGTTGCTCCACACTGGGCAAGCCATAAACCGCCGGGTGTTCAGCAACAAAATGTGTGTTAGCTTCAGAGGATGCGCGTAAGGTCGAAACGATGGCTTTGTTGACGGCAAAAAATTGATGATAAGCGGCCATTTTTTTGATCGTTTTTTCTTTTGTCTTTTCAAAAACGATAAAGTGACGGATGATATCCAGAAGTGTCTTTTTGTTGAGCAGCCCTTTTACCAGAGATTCCAGCTCCGGTTGATTCTTGGAATCCACAACATGGATGCCGTCCACGCTTTTCCATTCCATGAAACGCGAATAATCGCTGGAGATCGTGCCGGCTTTTGCAAACCAACCGTCACTGATCACTTCGAATGCATTAAAGGTAAACAACGAAGGAATCACCTGCTGATAAGTCTTTAATTGGTGAAAAGCGGTCAGAACGTCTGCTTTTTCATCAACCGCATTCTTCAATTCAAAGATGACCAGCGGCAAGCCGTTGATGAAGAGGACAATATCAGGACGTCTATTGTTACTGTTTTCTACCACCGTGAACTGGTTGACGGCTAAAAACTCATTATTCTCCGGAACCGTAAAGTCCACCAGCCAAACCTTGCCGGTCCGGCTTTTACCATCGCCAATACTGAATTTCACATCCACACCTTCGGTTAACAGATGATGGAAGGCTTCGTTGTTGTCAATGACGGATAATCCGGAAGTGCGTAGGACCTTTTTGAAGGCTTCTTCCCGGGCAGATTCCGGAATGTGCGGGTTCAGTCGATCGATGGCAGCGCGCAGGCGGTTTTGCAATATAGGATCACCAAAACCCAGTTCCGGCGCGTATTTTTCCTGTATATCAGGACCGTAAGCCAGAGTATAACCGTTTTCGTCTCTTAGCAATTCCAGTGTGATTTGTTCGATTTCGGATTCGTAGAGGATCATGGTTCTTTCCCAGAATATGTTGGCTTTAATCCCCAATGCAAGGGGTTGTTCGATTCGTATTGTGCAAGCGCCAAATCGTCTCTTTCGTCACGGAGGATGGGATCATATTAATTCCGCTGCCAATCGCGTGTTTTCGGCGTTTACTGCCGGAAACGTTTTGAATTGCCATACAATTTCCGATAATGATAGTAGGGCGGGTTTGGAACCCGCCCCTACG
>JALHEL010000405.1 GCA_022837205.1 Leptolinea sp. | reverse complement strand
ATCTCCTCGCGGAGACCCGGCGCTTCCGCGACTGGGTCAGGCGCACCTCCGTGCTCGTCGTCCTGGCCGTGCTCTTCATGTTCGCGGAGGCGGTCCGCTGCGGAGGCTCGAAGCCCGAGCCGCCTTCGCCGCCCGCCCAGGGCCAGTCGTCCTCGTCATCCACGCAAGGCCAGCCGCCCGCGTCATCCGCCCAGGGCCAGCCGTCCTCATCATCCACGCAGGGCCAGGCGTCCGCGCCGTCCGCCCGGGGCCAGTTGCCCGCGTCGGCCACCCAGGGCCTGCCGCCCGCCTGCCTCATGCCGCCCCCGGCGGACGGCTTCGTCCCGCCGCCGCGCTACACGAACCGCCTGACGCAGGCGCAGTACGACGCATGCTTCGCGCTCACGCACGCCGCGACCAACGCCGTCCACGACTTCGCGCCGCCCGCCGGCGCAACCGTCACCGATTACGTCTCGGGGCACGGCGTCCACGACGATGCCTGGTGGGTGCCCCTGCCGTCCGGCTTCAACGCGGGCGGCCTCGAGGATTACTCCCGCTTCGTCACCGCCGTGTGCGCCGCGCCGTCGGGCATGCTCCTGCTGGACGGCCTGCCCGGCCGGCTCGCGCCCGCCGCGCCCGCCTTCCCCGATCCCGCCTCCAACCGCGTCCTCTCGGTGCTGCAGACCCCCTCGGGCCTCCTGCCGCCCGAAGGGCGGCTCTGGTCCGCGGCCGGGACCGGCGGCCTGCACACCGTCACCTGGAACAGCCTGATGCTCGGGCGGATCGAGGAGGCCAAGGCCGACCTCCAGTGCCGCCTCCACCCGGACGGCGATTTCGAGTACTTCATCCGCCCCCGGCCCGGCGCGGACCTCTCCGCCGTCACCAACTGGCTCATCGGCGCGGCGGACGCGGGGGGCGGCGAGGCCTTCGCCTTCGCGGACGGCGCGCCGCTCTCCGCCGCCCTCCCGCCCGGCGGCGCGGCGCTCGCCCTGCGCTGGACCGCCTTCGGACGCCTCGACCCCGCCGTCCCCGACACCGACGGCGACGGCCTCACCGACTGGGAGGAGCTGATGGTATACCGCACCGACCCGCGCCAGCGGGACACGGACCGCGACGGCCTCAGCGACGGCGACGAGGTCCTCAAATACGGCACCGATCCCCTCACCCCCGACAGCCTGGGGGACGGCACCAACGACTTCTGGCGGGTCGTCGGCGCGGTCCAGCTCGCCTTCGCGCCGCCCCCGTGGATGGAGGGCGGCGCGGGGCTGGCCCTGCTGACGCTGGAGACCCGGCTGGAGGCCTCCGCGGGCGTGGCGGCGCTGCGCGTCGGCGAGGTCATCGTGCCCGTCGCGCCGGGCACGGCGCAGCTCTCGCGCGTCGCCATCCCCCGGGGCGTGGACGTCCCGTTCGCGCTGGTCCCCGGCCCCGGGACCTCCGCCGCCGACGCCGCGGTCACGGTGGCCGCGGCCTCCTCCCTCACCGTCGCCGAAGACGCGGACAACGTCTTCCGGGTGCCCGCCCCGGCGGGCGCCCCCGCGCCCGCGGCCGCGCCCCCGGCGCCCGCGCCCGCCTCCCCCCCGCCGGGCAACGCCAAGCACGGCACCATGCACAACTTCAATTACGCGTTCTCTCCCGTGCCGCTCTGCCCGCACACCGGGCGGGACACGGTGAACGTGGGGATCGTCGGCGCCCGGCCGAAGAGCGTCGCGGCCTTCGGCTTCGGCACCGCCCCCGACCTCTCCCCGGCGTTCAGCGTGAGCGAGACGTACCTCAGGGGCAAGTTCCCCCATCTGGCGGAGACGCCCGGCATGCACACGGTGCAGGTCCCCGTCAAGCTGGGGGTCGTCCTGACAAACAACACCGCG
>JALHEL010000404.1 GCA_022837205.1 Leptolinea sp. | reverse complement strand
CTGCCGGGGAAAAAGTGTTTCAGGGGCTTTTTCTCAATCGGATCAAGGGCAATGGCGGTAATTTTCCCGTAGTTATCACAGATAACTTTTCCGTCGACGTTTTTCCGCGCGCCGCAAAAACCGATCTGGCCCTCGGCAAGCGAACAATGATGAAAACAAATTTCACAGGTTGCTTTCATGTATGCCTCACTACTTCAAATCGCTGCAAACGAATCGGTTCTCCTCTCGGAATGCCGGCTTTTCGTCTGGCGATATCGATTTGCTCCTCGACGGTGTCTACCCCCTCCAGATCCGGTAACAGCAATCCGCGCCGATAACCGCTCGAAACAATCACACCGTAACGTTTTACATCCAGTTGATCCGGTGAAGAAATGTCTTCGGGTTCGGAAAGGACGTCTACGCTGAAATCAAGATCATCCAGTTCGTTGAGGGTAACCGGCGGAAATCGGGGATCCTCGACCCCTGCAGATACCGCATTATGAATGATCTCTTCGGCAACGGAAGATCGTACCGGCAGAATCGTACCGATACAGCCTCGCAGCTCCCCATTTTTTTTCAGAGAAACAAAAGTTCCGGCTCGGCGATTTAACATTTCGGCCGGCAATCCGGAAGGAACTTTCATGTATTTTCCCGTCTTCAGATAAGTGGTCAGAGATGCTTTTGCAAGGGCGACGTATGGATCTTCTCCATTGTTGATTTGAAATTCCGTCTCATATCGATTAAAACGGCTGTTTTCATCGATTCCTTTGATTTTAAACGAAGCAACCGCATAACCGACTCCGAAAGTACCTTCATAAGAGAGTAATTCCGGTTCGATCTGTTTCCCGTCCAATGCTCCCGCCATAATCACGAATGACCGTAAACCGCATTCCCCGGCTTGATCGCAAAGATGCGGGTCCAAATTGAATATTTCGGAAAAATTACCGCTGCGCATGATATTCGTAATCTGTTGATCGAAAATCGGACCTTCCTTGACGAATCCATAAGGCCCGTCTTCTTTTAATCGATGCGAAAGATCGCCGCTGGCGACAAATACCGTTCTGCGGTTCAATTTTTCGGCAACTTCGGCGATGCATTTGCCAAATTCATAGTGGGTTAATAAAGATTCTCCGGAGAGCCCGATTCGGACAATTTTAAACGGCTTTTTATTGGGGTCCCACGCTTTCTGAATGAAACGAAGCGGGATCATTGTGCCGTGATCCAATCGGGGATCGCGTTCACCGGCGGTACCGGCCGGAATGTTATTTTCTTCGGCGGTTTTTTCCAGTTCCTGTACGAACTCTTCGTCGTAATCTGCGGAGATCACCAGTCCCCGCGCACCGAATTGTCCGAAATCACCGGCGGCATGACGCCCGGGTGAAATATGAAAATAATCCGCATAAAGTGTGGCATGAGGTGAAGTAATCACAATCGTTTCCGGTTCTGATTCGGCTATTTCAGCGGCAATTTTTTTGTAACTGTCGATTGTTTTTTGAACTTTTCGTTCCTCCCCTTTTCCGATTTCAGGCAAAATAATCGGAGGATGGGGCACAATATAAGCAGCAATAATTGACATAATTTTTACCTCCTGAAAAAGATCTTCTTAATTCATTATATAGCTTTCGTCAACCGGCAAGATTAATAAATCCGGATGATTTCTTTTGAACAGGAAATAGATTTGTGGATTTACCGCATTTATTTGAGAAACCGTTTCAACCGGTTTAGATTTTGCTTTGTATATGGATGATAACGGATCGATACTTTTATAATGGGTGAAGGAATCAAAACTGTTCTTTCCATGGTACTGCCCCATGCCGCTCTCACCGATTCCGCCGAAACCGAGATTCGGGTTGGACAAATGCATAACCGTATCATTCATACAACCGCCGCCGAAGGCTACATTTTCGATTATTTTCTTTTCGGTTTTTCTGTCTTCGGTAAATAAATAAAGCGCAAGCGGTTTGGGAAGTTTTCTCAACCGATCGATGACATCGTCTAAATCCTCATAAGTCAAAACGGGTAATACGGGACCGAAAATCTCTTCTTGCATGACCGGTGTTTCCCATTGAACCGGAAATAAAATCGTCGGCTCGAAAAAGCGACGATCCCGATTCGAATTTCCGCCATAAATCACCTTTTCATCCCGGATAAGCCGGTTCAGTCGATCAAAATGTTTTTCGTTGATGATCGCCGGAAAATCGGAATAGTCTTTGTCGGGGAAAGCTTTGTCGAACTCCTCGATAAGATTGTGGATGAGCGTATCTTTTACCGACTCATGAACCAATAAATAATCAGGCGCCACGCAAGTTTGTCCGGCATTCAGTAATTTCCCGAAAACAATTTTCCGTGACGCATTTTTCAAATCAGCGGTTTGATCGACGATGCACGGGCTCTTTCCTCCCAATTCAAGAATAACAGGCGTCAGATTCTTCGCAGCCGACTCCATGACGATTTTTCCCATGCGACTCCCACCTGTGAAAAAGATCAAGTCAAAATGTTGTTCCAATAACGATCTGTTTTCTTCCCGTCCCCCTTCCGTAACGGCTATATATTCAGAAGGAAAGTACCGGTCAATCAACTCTGCGATGCAGCGACTGACTGCCGGTGCATAGGCGGAAGGTTTCAGGACGGCGGTATTCCCGGCTGCCAAAGCGCCGATTAATGGAACAAGACATAACTGGAACGGATAATTCCAAGGAGCCATAATGAGGACGGTTCCGTAAGGCTCCGGATAAACGCTGCTTTTTGAAGGGAACAGATACAGCGGAGTCCGGACTTTTTTAACGGATGTCCAAGCGTCCAGGTTTTTCATCGCTTGACGAATTTCCGTTAAAACAAGTCCGACTTCAGTCATATAACTTTCAAATTCGGATTTATGTAAATCCGTAAACAAGGCATCAAAGATCATTTGCTGATTTTCATCCACCATTGTCAGCAAAGATTGCAGC
>JALHEL010000403.1 GCA_022837205.1 Leptolinea sp. | reverse complement strand
GGTGATTATTCAAAGACGTTCCCAGTATGAATTGCGCAAAGCGAAGGAACGCGAGCATATTTTAGACGGTTTGTTGATCGCTTTAGCCAATTTGGATGAGGTGATTGCGCTGATTCGGAGTTCGAAAGATGCCGACACCGCCAAATCGGGTTTGATCGAAAGGTTTCATCTTACGGAAATTCAGGCACAGGCGATTTTGGATATGCAACTGCGTCGCCTCTCCGCATTGGAACGCCAAAAAATCGAAGACGAAAAAAGAGAGATTTCGGTGAAAATCGCTTCCCTGGAGGAGCTGTTAGCCAGCCCGAAACTCCAATTAGACGTTGTCGAAAAAGAGACGGACGAGATCGCCAAAAAATACGGTGATGATCGCCGGACAACAATTGAAGTCGATGCGATCGAGAATCTTTCGGAGAGCGACTTGGTGGAAGACCGCTCCGTCTTTGTTACGCTGACCGATCACGGCTATATCAAACGTGTAAACGCGGATGTATATCGCACCTATAATCGGGGTGCGTTGGGTGTGGCGGGGCACGGACTGAAAGAAGAAGACGAGTTATCAAAGCTCGTTTTTGCGAACACATTGGATACGATGTTGTTCTTCACCAATAAGGGCCGGGTCTATTCCGAAAAGGTTTATCGAATTATGGAATGCGGCCGCACCGATAAAGGTACGCCCGTTGTCAATATTATCAATTTGGAAGGCGAGGAAAGGGTTACGGAATTAATCGCGGTCTCCGATTTTTCTCCGGACGCTTATCTTGTCATGGTGACAGCCAACGGGAAGATTAAACGAAATGCGCTCTCCGATTACGCCAATGTCCGCACCAACGGCATTATTGCAATCAGCCTGGACGATGACGATGAATTGAAATGGGTACTGCGGACCGATGGGAAATGCGATGTAATTCTGGCAACCGAAAAAGGGAAAGGGTTACGTTTCCCGGAAAAAAGTGTCCGTTCGATGGGCAGGCAAGCCAGGGGTGTGCGGGGTATGCGTATCGCCGCGGATGATCGTTTGGCATGTGTCGATGTGGCAAAAGAGGACGATTATTTATTGGTTGTCGGAGAAAAAGGGATCGGCAAACGTACGCCGGTCCGAAACATCCCTCGCCACGGTCGGGCGACCGGCGGGGTGATGATCACCAATAAACGTACATTGGATGTGACCGGTAAGGTGATTTCCGCGATCGTTCTGCATGAGAATGACGACGTTACTTTCATCACCGCTTCGGGGCATGTCGTCCGTTTGAAAGGCGATTCGATTCCGGTAAACGGTCGGACCGCACGCGGAGTTCGTCTGATTCGGTTGGCCGAAGGGGATACTGTTGCCGCGGTTACCAGCAATTCTCCGGATGATATACCGGTCGAAACGCTTCCCGAGAGCACCGATTTGGAGCCGGAAACGGAAGATATCGAAAACGTTGATGAAGAAACAGACGAAGATGAAACGGAAGAAATTACGGAGGATACTGAAGCCGGTTCCGCGGATGAAAGCGATGATGAATCGCCGGATGATGCGGCGGATACCGATCCGGATGCCTGATTTTCGTCTGACTTCTAAATAAAATAGACTTGTTTGAAGAAATCCCCGCTTTCGGGGATTTCTTATTTACGAGAGCTTTACTGTATTTTCGCCTCAAGTTTTCTTGAGTATCGTAAAGGAATTTGGCTGATTCTAAGGGGATATCAAGAATTTCAGGCTAAATGGGGTTTACAAGGGTATCAACCGTAAACAGGTAGATCCCCTCATTCTTGGATCTTTCCACGAGATCAGCGGTAAAACCGTTACGCGCAAAAATGGCGTATCGAACTTGTTTAATTTCATGACCTTTCATTAGAATTTCAGCTTTTTGCTTGAGATCTTCCAAAAC
>JALHEL010000402.1 GCA_022837205.1 Leptolinea sp. | reverse complement strand
ATCAAACAGCTGATTTCGCGATAAGTTAAAGCCGGTTTGAGCCAAAAGTTCTACCGTCTCTTCGAATGGAATCTTTAACGCAACAGAGAATGCAATAATCGTTTGTTTTGTTACAAAAGACCCACTTTTGCTTCCGATTTTAGAAAACCACTCCCGGCTGAGATTGGCATTCGAACAAACCTCTATCTCTGTTAAACCGCTCTTTTTAACCATTTGTTTAAGGATTTCCAAAAACGGTCCCGCATTCCTCTTTACTGAATCGCCTTCCCCTTCGTTTGATATTCCACTCGGCTTTTCATACACCCGATCGATATACTCAGATAGGTTTTTTAATAGGTTCTCATCGACTTCACTCTGCTATTCAGTCAAATAAATCTCCATCTCGTTCTCAGCCAAAAAATCCTGAATAGCAGAGGTCGCTACACTCAACGCCTCCTTTTTTGGATAGCCGTATATCCCGGCAGATATGAGCGGAAATGCGATGGATTTAAATCCGTTTTTCAAAGCCAAATTCAGGCTGTTAGAGTAACACGAGCGGAGTTGCATCGCCTCACCATGTTTTCCGTCCCGGTAAATCGGACCGGCGGTATGGATAATATACTTAGCGGGAAGTCTGAACCCCGGTGTGATAACGGCATCTCCGGTTTGAATCGGAGCTAATTTATCACAAGCAGCTTGTAGCTCAGCCGCTCCGGCCGCCCGAAAAATTGCCCCGCAAACACCGCCTCCCATCCGAAGGGCGGTATTTGCCGCATTGACGATTGCGTCTGTTTTTATTTTTGTTATATCTTGCTGAATTATCAGAAACGGCATAATTTTCCTTCCTTGATCCGATTGACTCTCATTTTTTTACTGACGGCTTTATCGATTGATTAACTGGATTCCCTCAAATCAAACCGAAATATTTCCTTTCTGATAGCGAATGAATCCGTTTCTAAGATAAAACAATATCTATGCGAAATTCCTTTTCTTTCAATCCGGTCCTAAAAGAATGGTCTATTAATTATAGTGAATGATCTTCTACCTTTTCGAAGCATTTTTTGGAAATTCCTATTTTATGTCTGGTACTATATATAAACTGAATTTTTTCTATGTTTTTTTTGCCGGTCCGATATATCTCGGTCCTTAATGCTTATGTTATTTATTAAAAATAGCGTCTGGTTGATATTTATAAACCAAGTTCATACTCGATTATTTCTGAGTTGACACAGCGAATAATATTGAATCAAACAGACAATTTTTTCGAATCGCGAAGAGAGAATCAATTAACCTGATGCTATTTAGATGATTTATAGAATCTTATTCAAAGTTCAATTTGTAATAAATTCTCGAGCGATCGGTTAAAGCCATTAAAATTTACGAATAATCATCAATATATCTCGTTTGACTATATCGGAGGCTCAAAAAATGCAAGATCGATCGCGTAAAATTGCCGTGACAGGCGTACTGGGTGCCGTTACGATTCTTTTGGGGTTAACTCATTGGGGATTTATTCCTTGGTTCGGCGGAGTATCCCTGACCATTATGCACATTCCGGTCATCATCGGTGCCATTCTCGAAGGACCGGCTGTCGGCGCAGGCATCGGTTTAATTTTTGGATTATTCAGCATGCTTCAAGCTGCCATAGCCCCTTCCGGACCTACGGATGTTTGGTTCACCAATCCTCTTCTTTCGATACTTCCCAGATTAATGATCGGACCGATCACGTGGCTGGTTTATCATTCACTGAAACATTGGCAAGCCGGTGCAATCATCATCAGTGCCATCGCCGGATCGGCAACCAATACGGTTCTGGTTTTAGGGATGATGGGATTGTTAGGGCTGCTCCCATGGCAGGTGTTGGGTGGAATCGCACTGATTAATGGCCTGCCCGAAATCGGCGCATCCGCACTGATTTCATTCTTAGTAATCGTCGCAGTCCGACAAATCAAAGTCGGCAAAAGACAAGGTTCCGAAGTGTAAATTCTCCGCCAATCAGAAAATAAAAATCGAAACGACAATCAATAAGACAATCAAAAGAAAAACGGCTTCACGCCACCCAAAAGAATATTCCACCATGCTGGTGCGATTTGCTTTAAATCCATATGCTCTGGCATCCATTGCAAGTGCCATCGTTTCCGCTCGGGTTAAACTGATTGTAAAAAGCGGTATCAACAGTGGAAAGATTTGCTTCACACGGCTCAAGAGTCCCTTGGATTTAATTCCCCATTCCGCTCCGCGTGAAGCTTG
>JALHEL010000036.1:15716-17500 GCA_022837205.1 Leptolinea sp. | reverse complement strand
TGTTCATTCCCCATGGCAATTATTTGGTTGGGACCCATATAGCTGCTCATTCCGATGAAGTACATCAGATAAAGCGCCAAAATAATCAACGGCGAGATGATCAGTGCCAGATATAAATTCCGCTTGGAATCCTTAATTTCATGGCTGATCGATGTGGCGATGATCCATCCGTCAAAAGCATACAGCACTGCCGGGATGGCTTGCAGCCAAGTGCCGGAGGTTCCGGCGGCTTGATTGGCTGTCCAGGCTTCGCCGGGGTTCCCGAAAATCAATCCGACAATTCCGAACAGAATCAGCGGAATCATCTTGACAACAACCGTTACCCGTTGAAAAATACCGCCCAATTTTGCCGAAAACATATTGATGCAGAAAAGCAGAGCAATGACAATGACGCTGTTGATAATCTGCCGTTCGAGTGTATTTTCCCAACCGAAGAGAATATTGAGATAAACTCCGGAAATCCAGGCGATGATGACGGTTAAGGTCGGATAGTAGATCCACATATGAAACCAACCGAACACAATCGCCATCTTTTTATTCCAAAATTTATCGGAATAAGTAATCACTCCGCCGGCTTTATCGGTTCGGCTTGCCAATTCCGAAACATCACCCCCTGCAGAATATTTCCGCCGGTAAAATATAAAATGTTATAGCTTTTAAAATAAATTCCGGAGCCTATGACAATCCCGATAATCATAGCGATCGCGGTAAACAACCCATACTTTCGTTGTTCCATATGTTTCCTTTCGGACGGAATTAAAATAAATGAAATATAAAAAACCCGTACAATTATAACGGTGATTTTTAAGCTTCCAGCAAGCGTTTTGCGGTGAATTGATCGGTAATTAAAATATTAATCAACCTGCCGCGTAACGCTCCCAAGATGGCATCGAATTTGGATTCTCCGCCCGCTACCCCGATCGCTCGTTCGACTTTTTTAAGCTGGGATAAACTCATGGAAATCACATGATTGGTCAGGCTTGATTCATCAATTTCATTCCCCATTTTGTCATAGAAATGTAACAGAACGTCACCGATCGCCCCATGTTTGCGCAGGATGCGTGAATCTTCTTCCGATAAGACATTTCCGCTGGCAGCCAACAGGCTGGAAGGGTTCATGTTGCCGATCCCGACCAATGCGGTATTTACAAAAGGAAACATGGCGAAGATATTCTGAATGGACTTGTCTGTAATGATGGTTTTATAAATTTCGGCGGATTTGACAACTGCCGGTACCGGCAGAAAGAAGGGTGTTCCGTTGACCACTTCCGATAAGTGGCTGGTCAAATGAGTGGAATGGCTCTGTGATTGGGCGTTTCCCAAGCCTCCCAAAATCTGGACGACTTGTATGCCGGTTTTTCGGTTAATCGGGGTCATCGCATTGACGGCGGCAAGCAGATAAGTGCTCCAAGAAGAGACACCGATAATGTCATTGGGACGAAGGATGTTTTCCAGATAACTTGCCGTGCAATATCCGATTTCTCTGGCTAAACCTTGGCCGTCATCCGCCAACGAGCAGTCCGCCACGACGGCATCTTTCAAACCGTACTTTTCAACCAATTTTTCTTCGATTTCCGTATAAACGCCTCGCGGGATGTTAACGACCACTTTAATGATGCCGTCTTTCTGTCCCTGAGCCAACAGACGGGAGACTGCCGCCTGCGAAAGCCCGAGTTTTTCGGCGATTTCATTCTGTTTGACACCTTCTTCGTAATAGAGACGCGCCACGCGGGCAATTAACCTGGGATCTTCTTTTCCTCTCATTGAGTGCTCGTTTTCCTGTC
>JALHEL010000036.1:0-15670 GCA_022837205.1 Leptolinea sp. | reverse complement strand
ACTGAATAAATATTCAAAAGCATTTTATCACGATTGGGGCATTATGACTATAAAAGAACTGAAAGAAAAATCAATTCTTTACAGAGAAACAACACTCAGAATCATCCGCGATTCGCAATCGGGACATACCGGGGGAGATCTTTCCTGTATCGATATTCTGAATGTTCTCTATAACGAGATTCTCAATATATCACCTGACAGAGTGAACGATCCGGACCGCGATCGGTATGTACAATCCAAAGGACATGCGGCAGAGGCTTTATATGCCGTTCTTTCCGAAAACGGCTTTATGCCGAAGGAGTGGACGAAAAATGTCGGCGGATATCTTTCACCGGCAACCGGACACCCGACGAAAAATATTCCGGGAATTGAACAGAATACGGGTGCTTTAGGGCACGGTCTCCCGATGGCGGTCGGTATGGCGATTGCCGGAAAGATGGACGGAAGGGCGTATCGCGTTTTTACCCTGATGGGAGACGGTGAATTGGCGGAGGGTACCAATTGGGAAGCCTCCATGGCGGCGTCTCACTATCGATTGGATAATTTAATCGTCATTGTCGATCGAAACGGGCTTCAAATTTCCGGGACGACGGAAGAAGTTATGGCGCTGGAACCATTGAGAGCCAAGTTTGAATCATTTGGTTTCTGTGTCAGAGAAGTTGACGGAAATGATGTGGCAGCCCTTTGTTCCGTATTAAAAGAGGTTCCGTTTGAAAAAGGCAGACCGAGTTTGGTTATCGCTCACACGATAAAAGGAAAAGGGGTCAGTTTTATGGAAAATCAGGTCCAATGGCATCATGCGGTGCCGACGGACGAACAGTTCCGGCAGGCGATTTTGGAACTGGAGAACGAAAGGATGGCGCTCTGATGTTAAGACCGGTTGAAAAAGGGATTGCCAACCTCGAATGCATGGCATCCGTTCTGACGGCGCATGCCGAAAAAGACTCAAGTATCATCGTAGTTACCAGTGACTCCCGCAGTTCCGGAAAGGTAAGCGGTTTCGCCCGGCAATTTCCGCGACAATTAGTTGAAGTCGGCATCGCAGAACAGGATTCGGTCGGTATATCGGCCGGACTCGCCTCTTGCAATAAAAAAGTATTTACCGTTTCCCCGGGCAGTTTTCTCTCTGCGCGAGCTTTGGAACAGGTTAAAAATGATGTTGCATATTCTCAAAATCCGGTTGCTTTGATCGGAATCAGTTCCGGTGTGAGTTACGGCGGTTTGGGCGCGACTCATCACTCGATTCATGATCTGGCTGTCTTGCAGGCAATCCCCGGTTTGGAGGTGATTGTTCCCGCGGATAATAACGAAACGGAAGCGGCTTTGGTCTCTTACTTGGAAAATCCCCGACCGGTTTATATTCGGTTCGGTAAAAAAGCGATGCCGCGCTTCTATCAGGCGCCGGACGAGGTGAAAATCGGAAAGGTCTCCGTTCTGAATGAAGGGGACGACTTGTTAATCCTTGCAATCGGTGAACCGTTATGGCCGGCATACGATGCGGCGGTTGCGCTGGAAAGCAGCGGCGTTCGCTGTTCCTTAGCCAGCGTCCACACGCTTTGCCCGATCGATCGAGATACGATTATCGAACTGGCTTCACATTCCCGTGGAATCATAACCGTTGAAGAACATTCGGTTTACGGCGGTTTGGGAAGTACGGTTGCCGCGTTGCTGATGGAAGCCGGAATTTATCGCCCGATGAAAATTATCGGATTCCCGCGGGAAGAAATGGTCACCGGCAGCCAGTCCGACTTGTTCCGCCATTATGGAATCGATGCGGAGAATATCCGCAAAACCGCGATGGATTTATTAAACAGAAACTGAGTCATCGGCTATGACAACCATATTGGCAATCGATCAAAGTACTTCCGCCACCAAAGCGATGCTGTTTAATGAGCAGGCGGAATTAACGGAACAGGTCAGTATCCGGCATCAACAATATTTCCCGAAACCCGGATGGGTTGAACATGATGCCGAAGAAATCTATCAAAATCTGCTCCGAGCCGTCAAAGAATTAAAGGAAAAAGCACCGCAGACTTTTCGAGAGATCAGTTGGTTGAGCATTACCAACCAACGGGAAACGATTGTGGTTTTTGATCAGAAGAGCGGAAAGCCGTTGAGCCATGCGATTGTTTGGCAGGATCGCCGCGCTGAAGCATTCTGTGCGACTTTGCGAAATTCCGGAATGGGGGAAGTGGTCCATAAGAAAACCGGTTTAATTGTGGATACTTATTTTCCCGCCGGTAAATTAACCTGGATGAAGAACAATATCCCCGAAGTGGCGGAAGGATTGGAAAATGGGACGGCTCTGATGGGCACGATCGATACCTATCTGATCTATCGCTTGACAAAAGGGAAAGTCTATGCGACCGATCATACCAATGCCAGCCGCACCCTTTTCTATGATATCGATGCTTTGGATTGGGATCGGGATTTGATCGGGATTTTTGGTCTTAAAATAAAAGAATTACCCGAAATTCAGGAAAGCGCTTCCATATTCGGCGAGACGGATTTCGAAGGATTGTCGGAAAAACCGCTTCCTATCGCCGGCGTAATGGGGGATTCTCAGGCAGCTTTATTTGCCGAGCATTGTTATCAACCGGGTATGGCAAAAATTACTTTCGGCAGCGGATCATCCATTCTGATGAATATCGGGAATGTGCGGGCGCAATCGGATAACGGGATCGTCAATGCGGTGGCATGGGTTCTGAACGGACAGCCCACTTATGCATTTGAAGGGATTACGAATTTTACCGGTGCGACAATTTCCTGGCTGACGGATCAGCTTCGATTAATCAATAATCCCGCGGAATCCGAGGAATTGGCGCAATCGGTTCCCGATAATTCCGGAGTATATTTTGTCCCCGCATTTGTCGGCTTAGGTGCACCGTATTGGAAAGCAGACGCAAAAGGGGCGATCATCGGTTTAACCCCCGGCGTTAAAAAGGAACATATCGTTCGCGCGGCTTTGGAAGGGATCGGGTTTACGGTGACGGATGTATTGAAAGTGATGGAAAGCGAAGCCGGAATTCCATTGACGCAACTATGTGCGGACGGAGGTGCGGTTCGGAATCGCTTTTTGATGCAATTCGTAGCGGATATTAATCATCGGGATCTCCGGGTATCTCTCCTGCCGGAATTATCGGCGTTGGGGGCGGTATTTTCGGGAGGGTTGGCTACCGGTGTCTATCGGGACACGGATGCCGTGCAAGCGATCAACAGCGGTGTGATCGAATATTATCCTCAGCTGTCGATTGATTCAGTGGAAACGCTGTATGCCGGATGGAATCAGGCAATCAAGAAAGTTCTGTTATAGGGAAGGAAACGGCTATGAATAAAACCTGGAAGAGAGTGATTATTGCCGTGTTGGTTATTGCTTTTTTGGTTTGGGGATCGACGCAATTTACGGTAGTTAATACGGAAAAACAGACAGCGGTCCTCGAAGCCGAGAAATTTGATCGGGTTGCCTATGTTGATGCCATTTGGGATTCGAAGCTGATTCCCGCACTGCAGAATGACTCCAAAGATTTGGCGACGATTCTCAATGCCCTCTCAAAAGGGCTGGAAGAAACGAAGGATTATGCCATGATCTCCGTCAGCGGCGCGTACAACTTCCGAGTAAAAGGAACCGGAACGGTCGAATCGGTGGATGTAACTTCACAAGAAGGGAAGGCGATCATCAAGGTGGACGAGTATGATGGCAATATCAAAGTGATTTTGAATATCGGCCCGAAGATTAATGGGGAATCCATCCGGGACGGTGCGGGGTTTATTAATTTCGGCGATTTTAAAGATCAGACCGAATACGGACAAGTGTCCAAAGAATTAAATACCCGTGCCGGAAAAATCGTCTCCGCCGCTCTCGATTGGGCGAATATGACCGGTAAAAGGATTTCTTTCGCCGGGATGTTTACGATCAAAACCACGAATCAGACGAATTTGAACATTGATACCGTAACGATAACCCCTGTTATTGTGGAAGGAATAGATTGAAAATGGCATCGACTCAAGAAACTGAAATGATTCGGGAACCGGCTGAAGAGATTCAACCGATCGAAGACGAAGTCATTTTACGGGCTGAACAGATCGTTAAAGTGTATCCGGGCACGACGGCTTTAAACGGAGTGGATTTTGACGTCTATCGCGGGAAAGTGAATGTCTTGGTCGGGGAGAATGGTGCCGGTAAATCAACATTAATGAAGATCCTTGCCGGCGTCGAGCAGCCGACTTCGGGGCATATCTATTTGCATGGGAAGGAAATATTCAACCGTTCGATTGTCGAAGCGGGAGAAAACGGTATCGGTATTATTTCTCAGGAAATGATGATTTTCCCGAACCTTTCCGTTACGGAGAATCTGTTCATCGGGCGGGAAAAGAAAAACGGTATTGTTGTTTCCGCGAAAGAACAGCGGGAAGAGACCGTCAGAATCCTCAATCGCATGGAACAGAAAATCAACCCCGATCAGTTGGTGGGGGAACTTCGGGTGGGCCAACAGCAAATTATCGAAATCGCCCGAGCGATTTCCGAAAAGAAGCAAATTCTGATTATGGACGAACCGACTTCTGCTTTGTCCAATCAGGAAGTGAGAGTTCTGTTTAAGCTGATTCGTGATTTATTAGCCGGCGGTGTAACGATTATTTATATCTCGCACAAGCTGGAAGAATTGATGCAAATCGGCGATTATGTCACGGTCTTGCGCGACGGGAATAAAGTGGCTTGCGCGAAAATAAAAGATATTGATTTGCCTTGGATAATCCGTTGTATGATCGGGGACTCGATGAAAGATCAGATCACTTTTGCCCCCCGCGAGATCGGGGAAGAGTTGATGCGAGTCGAAGATATGACGCTCCCTCGAGTCGGCGGCGGATTTGCCGTGGATCATGTCAGTTTCACCGTTCATAAAGGCGAAATATTGGGCCTCTATGGATTGGTAGGCGCGGGGCGAACCGAATTGTTTGAATGTCTTTGCGGGTATGCCGAAGATGCGATCGGGGATATCTATATTCGCGGAAAAAAAATAAAGGATAAAAGGATTGATGATCGGATTCGGGACGGCATTATTTTGGTTCCGGAAGATCGGCAAGCCGAGGGACTGATCCCGACGATGTCGGTTGCCGGAAATATCGTTCTTTCCAGTCTGAAAAATTATCTGAAGGGCTTTTATCTCTCAAGCGCTTTGGAAAAACAGGCTGTCGAGGAAAAAATTAAAGAAATCAACATCAAAGTTGCCGATCCCGACGAGCTTGTGACTTCTTTGAGCGGCGGGAACCAGCAGAAGGTAGTGGTTTCCAGAGCGCTGCTGACTCATCCCACGATTTTGTTGTTGGATGAACCGACCCGCGGTATCGATGTGGGCGCAAAAGCTGAGATATTCCAGATTGTGAATGATTTGGCGGCTCAAGGGTACGGCATCATTTTTGTTTCAACGGAACTGAAAGAAGTTATTACGGTATCGGATCGGATTCTGGTGATGTCCAAAGGAAAAATTACCGGTGATTTTATGAAGGAGAATGCGACGGAAGAAGCGTTGGTTACCGCATCCGCGATCGGTCACAGACTTGAAGGAGGGCAATATGCCTGAAGCACAGAACTCAAAAATAAGCAACAGATGGTTGAAGATTCAATCCTATTTGATGAAAGGTCGGGCGTTTATCGCATTGATCATTGTCATCGTCGTTTTTGTCATTATTGTTCCGAATTTTTTGAACAGCACCAATTTGGTGGTGATGACAAAACACGTCGCAATTTACGGAATTTTAGCAATCGGAATGACATTTGTCATTTTGACCGGGGGGATTGATCTTTCGGTGGGTTCTGTGGCAGGGCTGTGTGCCATGATGGCCGGCGGATTTATTAATGAAGGGATCAGATTCGGGTCTGTTACGCTTTATCCTTCTATCCCGATGGTAATCATTCTTTCCGCATTGATCGGGATCCTGTGCGGGCTGATTGACGGGTTCATTATTGCCAAGTTTAATGTGGCTCCCTTTATCGCGACGCTGGGAATGTGGTATATAGCGCGTGGTTTTGCACAGATTCGCTCCAACGGATTGACTTTCCCGAACTTGGTCGGGCGCCCGGAATTGGGAAATACCGGTTTCCCTTTGCTGGGAGCGGGTTCCTTCCTCGGAATCAGTTACAGTATTTGGATACTGATTCTGTTCATACTTGTTTCGATGTTTGTCACGCTGAAAGTACCTTTCGGTCGGCATGTGTATGCGATCGGCGGAAATGAGAAGGCGGCACGAATGTCAGGCGTTCCGATTGAAAAAACCAAGATTGCCGTTTATGCGATTTCGGGTTTTTGTTCTTCGATCGTGGGATTAATCATCGCTTCGCAACTGGTTGCGGCTCATCCGATGACCGGTGAATCCTATGAAATGACCGCCATCGCCGCGGTTGTTCTCGGCGGAGCTTCGCTTTCGGGCGGAATCGGCAGTATCGGCGGAACGATCATCGGCGCTTTCGTAATCGGCATTCTTTCGGATGGGCTGGTTATGGCCGGAGTTTCTTCTTTCTGGCAACAGGTGGCAAAAGGCGCGGTGATTGTCGTGGCAGTAATTATTGACCAGACACAAAGGAGGATGCAGGAAAGAGTTGCGTTGGCACAACAACTGGAAGAAAAAGAGTCAAAATAAAAGGTTTATTGATCTAAATCGGGTGGGATACGAAAGCTTTTTCGTATAAAAAAATTTGAAATTTTTAGTGAAAGGAACTAAAAAATGAAGAAAAAAATGTTGTTGTTCGTTACTGTTTTATTGGTGCTCAGCACAGTGTTTTCCGTTACAGCCGCTCCGGCTCCCGCTGAAAGCAAGGGTTTGATTTATGTGATCACCCCGTCTCATGCGAATCCGTTTTTCGGCGCCGAAGCAGAAATCGCCGTTAAAAGGGCTGAAGAATTAGGTTATACTACCAAATCGGTTGTCCATGATGACGATGCGAATAAGCAAATGGAATTAATTGAAACCGCCATCGCCGAAAAAGCGGTTGCCATCATTTTGGATAATGCCGGTGCGGATGCAACTGTCAGCGCGGTCAAGAAAGCCAAAGATGCCGGAATTCCGACCTTTCTAATCGATCGCGAAATCAGTGAAGAAGGTATCGCAGCCGCCCAGATCGTCTCCAATAACTATCAGGGAGCTTCTTTGGTCGCTGAATACTTTGTCAAAGCAATGGAAGAAAAGGGAACCTATATCGAATTAACCGGACGTGATACAGACACCAACGCTCATGTTCGTTCACAGGGATTCCATGATGTGATCGATGAATATCCGGATATGAAGATGATTGCGCAAGAGACGGCAAACTGGGATCAAACCGAAGCCTTCTCCAAGATGGAAACGCTGCTTCAGGCGAATCCGGATGTCAAAGGCGTAGTTTGCGGAAACGATACCATGGCAATGGGCGCATATGCCGCATTGGTTGCCGCCGGAAAACCGGATGTGATCGTTGTCGGTTTCGACGGTTCGGATGATGTTCTGCAGTCCATTATGGACGGAGGAATCAAAGCAACGGGTCTTCAACCGGTTGCCGCTATTTCCATTGCAGCTGTCGACCAGGCTGATTATTATCTGACCCACGGCGAATTCCAGAAGGAAGAAAAACAGTCTATCGACTGTGTGTTGATCACCATCGAGAATGCTTGC
Organism: Leptolinea sp.; assembly: GCA_022837205.1. Classification (GTDB taxonomy): domain Bacteria; phylum Chloroflexota; class Anaerolineae; order Anaerolineales; family Anaerolineaceae; genus Flexilinea. Next base: position 8,026 of record JALHEL010000036.1, on the reverse strand, counting down.
ATGTACAAGACATTTGCTCCGGTGGAAGGTGTCACTTCCTGCGAGAAGAAGCAGTAGTTGATTGGCAATTCAGGGACGGCTTGAGAAAAGCCGTCCCTGATATTTTTCACCAGCTTTCATTTTGAAAATAAGGCTGGTGAAAAATATTTGGTTAAAATTAGAATATATTCAATAGAATAATTCGTATGTCCTTGTGAGGAGAACAAATGAAAAAAATTACCTTAGCTGTCTTATTCGGATCTCGAGAGTTTTTCCCCGGAGATCTTGTAATCGATGCACGCAAACAAATGTTTAAAGCGTTGGATTTGGCGGGAATCAACTATATTGCGCTGGATGAAAAAGTGGGTGTTCACGGCGCTGTGACAACTTATGCCCATGCCAAAGAATGCGCCGCTTTATTTAAACAACATATGGATGAAATCGACGGAATTTTGGTCAGTCTGCCCAATTTCGGCGATGAAAAGGGGATTGTTGACACCATCAAATTGTCCGGCCTGCGGAAGCCGATTTTGGTACAGGCTTTCCCGGACGATTTGGATAAATTCGATGTGGCAAATCGCCGGGATTCTTTCTGCGGAAAGATTTCGGTTTGCAATAATTTGCGCCAGTACGGCTATAATTTTTCTCTGACTACCGATCATTGCGTTTATCCGTACGAGGAAAGTTTCAAAGAGGATCTGAAAAAATTTGCCGGAGTTTGCCGTGTGGTGAACGGTTTAAAACATGCCCGACTGGGGGCGATCGGCGCTCGCCCGAATGCATTTAATACCGTTCGATACAGCGAAAAATTGTTGGAGAATGCCGGTATTTCTGTTTTGACGGCTGATCTGTCGGAAATTATCGGACCCGTCTATCGGCTTTCCGATAGTGATCCGGCGGTCAAAAAAGCGCTTGAGGCGATTGATGCTTATATCCCGCATGAGGGAGTCCCGAGTGAAGCGTTGGTCAAAATGGCAAAATTTAAGGCTGTTTTGGATCAATGGATTCGGGATAATGAGATAACGGGCACAGCCATTCAATGCTGGAATTCCGTTCAAGAGAACCTGGGTGTCAATGTCTGCACACTGATGAGCATGATGAGCGAAAACTTGATTCCTTCCGCTTGCGAAACGGATATCACCGGTCTGCTTTCGATGTACACTCTGCAATTAGCCGGAGATGCACCGGCAATCTTGGTGGATTGGAATAATAATTATGCCGCCAAGAAAGATGAATGCGTCTTGTTCCATTGCGGGAACTTTGCGAAGAGTTATGTGCCGAATGCCTGCATGGGCAATGCTAAAATTCTGGCGACAACAATGGGAACCGAAAATACGATGGGGACGATCGAAGGACGGGTTGTCGGAGATAAAATGACCTATGCCCGTGTTTCAACGGACGATGTCAACGGAATGATTCGTGCCTATACCGGCGAAGGGAAATTTGTGGACGATGAACTGGACACTTTCGGTGCCAGGGCAGTGGTGCAGATTCCGGATTTACAGGAACTGATGCATTTTATCTGTCTTAATGGCTTCGAGCATCATGTCGCGATCGCAAAGGAAAATCTGGCTGAGATCGTGGCTGAAGCTTTCGAAGGATACATGGGCTGGGCGACTTACCTTCACAGTTGAATTTCGATCGATGATCGATAGTGATTTTCGTTCCATTCTGTTGGTGAACGGAACGGGGGGAGGTTAAATGAAGAAAAACGGTATTCTCCACGGAGAAATTTCGAAAACCATTGCTGAATTGGAGCACTATGATACCATTCTCATCGGGGATGCGGGAATGCCTTGCCCGGATGGCGTCAAGTGGATCGACCTGGCGGTTAGCGAAGGGGTCCCGTCGTTTTTTGACGTACTGACGGCTGTTTTAAGCGAACTCGAAGTTCAAAGGGCTGTTATCAGCCGTGAGATGAAAGATCGCAGTCCGGAGGCGTATGCTCGCCTGCGGGATATTTTGGAAAATGAATGTCCGATCGAAGAGATTCCGCATGAGGAATTGAAACAGACATCCAAAAAGTGTAAAGCCCATATTCGTACCGGCGAATTTACACCGTATTGCAATGTAATCCTTGAGGGGGGCGTCACTTTCTGAACCGCCCCTCCAAATTATTGTTCGCAAGAGAAGGAACCTCTATGAATCAGCCCAAAATCTGTGTTGCCGGATCTTCCAATATGGATCTGGTCACGTCGGTAAAAAGAATGCCCTTACCGGGGGAGACCATCCATGGAATTGATTTTCATACTTTCTTCGGAGGAAAAGGAGCGAATCAGGCTATCATGGCAGCCAAATTGGGCGGTCGGGTGACGATGATCGCAAAGGTCGGCAACGACGGATTCGGGCAGCAATATCTGGCTATCATGGCAGCCAAATTGGGCGGTCGGGTGACGATGATCGCAAAGGTCGGCAACGACGGATTCGGGCAGCAATATCTTGAAAATTATCAAAGTTCAGGTTTGGTGACGGATTATGTTTCCGTTACGGATGAAGCCCCCACCGGAATCGCGGCGATCACTGTTGACGAGCAGGGACAAAATTCAATCATTGTTGTCAGCGGGGCAAATTTCGCGATGACTCCAAGCGATATTGAAAAAGCCACTCCGGCTGTTCGGGAGGCAGACGCAGCCCTTTGCCAGTTGGAGATTCCGTTGGATGCGACGATTCGATTTTTAGAAATTGCGAAGGATGCGAATGTCTTGACGATTTTCAATTCGGCTCCGGCACAAGAGCTGCCGGAAAAGATTTATGCTTTAAGTGATTATTTTTGTCCCAATGAAACCGAAGCGGCACTGATGGCAGGATTTCCGGTAAAAACGATCGAAGATGCCGAAAAGGCGGGAAGATTATTTATCGGGAGAGGTGCAAAATCCGTAATCGTTACTATGGGCGGGTTGGGATCTTTATTCGTTTCCGCGGACAAAGTTTTCCATGTTCCGGCTGAAAAAGTGAAAGCGGTGGATACAACAGGTGCCGGGGATGCGTATATCGGCAGCATTGCCTACTTTTTGGCATCCGGAGCATCGATTGAAACCGCAATGAAAAATGCGACACATGTGGCGGCGTTAAGCGTTCAGAAAAGCGGTGCCCAGACCAGTTTCCCGAGTTATGCCGATTGTGGTTTTGATGTTTGAAGATTTGCTTGACAGCGGAGTGACGGGATAAATCAACCGCCGGCATCGATCGGAGACCTTCCTTGCCGTGGTTATGGAAACATGATAAAATCGGTTCGTTATCGGAGAGATGACCGAGTGGTTGATGGTGCCTGTCTTGAAAACAGGTGTGGGGAAACTCACCGTGGGTTCGAATCCCTCTCTCTCCGCCATAATGCTCCGTTGAAACAGGGGGAGGTGCCAGAGTGGTTGATTGGGGCCGCCTGCTAAGTGGTTGTTGGGGTAAAACTCAACCGAGGGTTCGAATCCCTCCTTCCCCGCTTTTTTATCCTATTATTTGGAAATGCTTTTCTATATGGTTTAAAGTCGAGATACGAATACCTCTTGTAATGTAGTATTCGTTCGGAGTGCTTCGCAAGGACACAAAAATTCCCTCTCCCGGCGGGAGAGGGGCAGGGTGAGGGCATAAGCCGGATATTTTCCGGCTCCGCTTCTTACCACTTTTTTTCAAAAAATTGGTTTGACTTCGCTGTGTTCGATAATGCCAGATGGATGTTCGCTCCGACGTGACTGTTATTTATCTTTAGAGTTTCCTTGAAATGATCCGAGGCTTTCTCCCAATTCCTTAATCCTAAATTTCCCAGACCGATCAGATAATGACAATGGGCACGATTCCGCAGCGACAGATCTTCCTCCAACAATTGCATATCCGGTAACGAAACCGCGAAATAATCCATCGTTACGGTATCTTCCATGTGTTGTTCACCGTAATAAATTAAATTGTGAAATTTTAGGTCACTTCTTTCATAATGCGTTAATTTGAAAAGTGCCAAACCCTGATAAAGGATCATATCTGCCGGTTGGTCATAATAATACATCTCTCCGGAAATCTCTTCGGAACCTTTACATGCATGTATCCATGCTTTCACAGCTTTGTCTTCGTCACAAGCTTGTTCGTAACAGCATCCCAAGAAATAATAGATATCGTTATCCTTTGTGCCGATTAATTTCCCCTCTCCTAAATTCAGAGGATAAGTTAAAGCCTCCAGTAAAAGTCGCTCCGCTTCTTTCGAATTTTTTTCTACCAAGGCTTTTTTTGCCATTTCCAAATGAGCGATTTTATATTGAGAAGTAATTTTCCCTTCACCGCCTTCCCAGGGGTGAAAGATATGGCCGGATATCTTTTCTAATGCTTTTTCATATTGTCCCGAAAGATTTAACAGTGTAATATATTCGGTATAAAGGTCATCCCGCTTCTCAAGCAGCGATTGATGTTTTTCGAGGTTTTCCAGCCGATCGTGAATCGGATAATTCGCTTTTTTGTACAGCTGATCCGATTCGAACAGGATTCTGGCATCATTCGGATCGAGAGAAAATGCTTTTTCCATGGCAGCGATGGCTTCCTGCGGCTTTTTCTCTTTATTCCAAAGAATAATTGCCAGATTCCGCCATGAAGTCGCGAAGCGATCATTCAATTCCGTCGACTTTTTCCAAACGGTTAAAGCTTTTTGATATTGTTTTTTATCGTAATACAAATTTCCGAGATAATAATAGGCATAACTGTCATCCGGATTTTGTGTAATCGCAAAATTCAAAACAGCGATATCTTCAATTCGGTTCGGAAAACAATAGCTCGGGTCGCTTTCCGAGGCGGATTTTAACTGTTTCTGTGATTCGGCAAGATCTCCCATCCGGAAATAATAATAAGCCAGCGAATAACGGATCATCGGACCTTTCGGTTCGAGGCGATCCAACAAATCGATCGCCTCTTTATAACATCCGTAGGATGCATAGTCCGATGCCGCTTCAATGACAAAATTGAAATTCTCCGGACGGATCGTGAAAGGAAGTCGAACTGTGTCGTCGCTCAAAAGTTTCCGTTCATTCAAGGCTAACAGATCAAAGGGGTCGATGGTATTTGTTTCCTCAGCCCAGATCTTTGCTTCATCGCTGCGCCCCATTTTTCTGAGCAGAATCGTTTTTAAACCGCGCGCTTTCAGATTATGAAGATTTTTCAAGAGGGAATTCTCGATAAAATCCAATGCTTGATCGTAATCTCTCTGAATTGTCTTGATGGTTGCAAGATAGTAAAATGATTTTTCCTGCTCACTTTCCGACCAAGTGGCTTTGTAGAAAGCATCAAAGGCTTCTTGGAAACGGCCTTGTAGAAAAAGACAATAACCGAGGTTATAATACGGTTCCCCGTCATATGGGTTAGGATTACGCATCGTGATCCGTTTAATCGCATTCCGAAAATATTGTTCGCTTTCTTCGATTAATCCGCGACGCAGAATCAACATCCCATAGGCATTATTGATGCGACTGTCCCCTGGATCTCTTTTTAACCCTTCCAAATAATACGGATCCGGATCAAAGGTTGGATGGCGGTATTGTTCCAAATGAATCCCATGCAGGAATAATTCCTCATTTGTCGCAATATCTTTCGGATTCGGTGCAGGAGTCGCGGGCGACGGCAGCTTATTCTTTTTTGCCCGATCGAGAGAATAGGTCAATAAAACTTCCCCTTCCCGATCGAAGATTGACAATTTGAGATTTTGCCGGCTGTCTTTCGGTAAGAGAACGGATTCGCTTATGATTTGGGTAGGAGAAACCGTAAACGATTGATCAGTCGCATTTTTGACTTGTCCGACTTTTTTATAGGGGAGAAAATATTGCGTGAACCGTTTCTCTTCAAAGGGTTTCAGCCAGGTGAAATCGGGCTGATTATCTGTATATACGCCTGCCATTAACTCAATATAAGCGCCGTTATGATCGGTCAAATTTCTTTCCCAAGCTTTTCCGAAATCACCGCAGCCCCATGTCCATTGTTTTTTCCCCGGAGAAATATGATGATCGGCGATGTGTAATATCCCCGCTTCCCGCTGATGATCATAGCAACCTACAAAATCGTAATCCGATCGATAAGCCATATAAGAGGTCGGGACCGGAATATTCTTGTAATAAGAAATGTCAACCCCCTTGCTATAGTCATATTTATAGTAAATTCCGTCGGCTATGGGGAATTTTGAAACGTCTCGTTTACCGTGATCCATCACAGCGGTAACATCCGGCGGAAAAATAGATTGAGTATATTCATTTGCCGGAACAGCCGGATTTGCCCACCACAGAAAAGTCTGCGGCGAAGAGGTCGGATTATACAACTGTCCTTTTATTTCAATATATGCTTTATCCGGATACAGCGTAATATTCGTCACTTCTTTTGTGCCGTACATACGGTCCATATCGCTCATTTGGACTGTTTTACTTCCGTCCGAATTCTCTTGCAGCCGATATAAAACAGGTAAAAAAGTGGTCGGCCGGTGATGTTGAGGCCAATTGAATTCGATTCCGCCGCTGATCCAAGGTCCGGTAAGTCCGACCAACGCCGGTTTAATCACTTCGTTATAGTAAACAAAATCATAATTATTGGATTTATCGAGCGCTCGTTGGATTCTTCCTCCCAATTCGGGGAGAATCATGACAAACAGATAGTCATTTTCAAGGAAAACCGCTTGATATTTCTTATCGATTTTTTTATTTGAAATACTTTCGATAATCGGGAACGGATAGACTTTTCCGCTGCTCCCTTGATATACCCGATTTTCAAAAAACATGGGATTTTTTTCCGGAAGGCCGGCTTCATAAGTCGGTATTGAAACTTCCTCTTCCCAAATTTCTACTTGATTCTTGATATGATTCATGATTGCCTATCCTTTGAAAAAATAAACTATCTGAATATATCTTAGCATGCAGTTTGGTTCAAACAAGATAATATCTTGCTATTCTGGTTAAATATATTGCCTTTGTTAAAATGAAAAATTTGGTCAATTTGACCGATTTTCCGATATATTTTAGAATACTTCAAAAGAGCGAGTAAAAAAAATTGCTGTTTTTGGAAAGGCAGAAAAGATGAAAGTTTATCAGGAAGGGGTATTACCGGAATCGGATATTTATTTCCATACCTGCAGTTCGCAAGCGAAAGAATTATTCTTTTATTTACTCTGTACCGGCAAATATTTTTGTAATGAACGCTATTTTGTTGACAGACAAGCTTATGACAGCTACCTGATTTTATATGTCAAAAAAGGTTCCGGATATGTTCAGAACGGGAATTCACCCTTGTTACCCCTTGATGAAGGATCCGTAGCTTTTATCAATTGTTATATCCCGCATAAATACTTTACCAAGATCGGATGGACAATTTATTGGATTCATTTTGACGGATTATTGGCGCCGAAGTATTTTAACTTGATCACCGAGAAGAATTTGATTCTTGATCCGCAAAATCCGCATATCATCGAACGCTACCTGCAAAAAATATTTAATACCTTTCATGAACATAAAAGAGTCAACGAAGCGATTATTTCAAAAAATATCATTGACCTGTTGACCGAATTGATTCTGGTAGCTACCGATAGCGAATCTTTGGACAATCCTCCCCGTATGATCGAGGAAATGTTGACTTATATTTCAGAAAATTCAAGTCAGAAGCTTTCCTTACCCGAATTGGCGAAACAAGCTTCTTTGAGCCCGTATTACTTCAGCCGGCTTTTTAAGAAAGAAACGGGATATTCTCCTTTTGAATATGTCATTCAAGTCCGAATTGATCAAGCAAAATTTCTGCTGAAAACCACTTCCATGCCTATTAAAGAGTTGGCTTTTCAATGCGGATTCAATAGTGTCTGCAGTTTTTGCACTTCTTTTAAGAAAAAAACCGGATATACACCGACCGAATATCGGATAAAAGAATTGCCGAACGGAAAAAAGATGCCTTCCTTGATGTAGGAAGGCATCTTTTCCATTAATCAAACAATTGATTATTATTTTGCGGCATCGCCCATAACTTCAACGTAATTCTCAGGGGTGACCATTATGGCATCAACCGCTGTTTCCATGGGGACTTCTTTGCCGGCGATGATATCCAGCAAAAT
>JALHEL010000401.1 GCA_022837205.1 Leptolinea sp. | reverse complement strand
AATATGAACTGGTACTCTCAGACGGATCCAAAGTCTATCTCAATTCGGAGTCGCGATTGACATTTCCTTCTTATTTTGAAGGGGATACCCGCCACGTGGAATTATTGGGCGAAGCGTATTTTGAAGTAAAAAAAGACGGAAAACCTTTTATTATCAAAACTCCGGATCTTACCATAGAAGTGTTGGGAACCTCATTCAATATCAATGCATATCAGACAAATCCTTATGTCAATGCCACTTTGGTAGAAGGCAGTATCCGGATCCGTCTGTCTGAAAACCAGGAAACCTTCCTGTTACAACCTGACCACAATTTCCGGTTGGATAAATTATCCGACGAAATATCCGTTCAGCAGGTAAATACGGATATTTATACAGCCTGGGTAAGAGGAGAGTTCGTGTTCAGGAACCAGCCTTTAACAGAAATATTCGCCCAGTTGGAACGATGGTATGATTTCACGATCATATATGAAAGCCCGGATATAGGGAAAATGCGGTTTACCGGAAGCGCCGAAAAAGTAAGGCCGCTGAATTATTTACTGGATCAGATTCAGGCGGTTACAGACATTCAATACAAACCCGAAGGAGATAAAATAATCCTGTATAAATAATATGGAAGGCTGCCCGATCTTAGGCCTTTCGGACAGCCTTGTGCAATAAAAAAACTGTCACCTTTTTTAAAAACTTATCAATCAACAATTCATTTAAAGCACTCAAAGTTATGAAAAAAAAGAAACGTAAACAAAAATTCCCCCAAAGGGAATTTAAAAAACTGTTTTGTATCATGAAACTCATTTTTTTCTTTTTGTTGTTGAGTTCCAATTTAGTGTGGGCCGGGCAGACCTATGCCCAGATCACCTCGTTGAATCTGGAACTTAACAATGTACCGTTGGAAGAGGTCTTCGACGCCGTCCGCCGGCAAAGTGAATTTGAATTCTTTTACAACAACGACCAGGTAGACACCTCCGTAAAAGTAAGTGTGAAAGCCAAAAATGCGGACATTACAACAGTATTGGGACAAGCGCTCCCGATATCTTATGAATACAAGATCAACGACCGGTATATTCTGATCAATAAGCGGAAAGAAGTTGCCCCGGTGGTAACGCCTCAACCTCAACAACAGACAAAAAAGACAATTACCGGAAAGATCACCGATAAAAACGGAGAATTCATTATCGGCGCCAATATCATAGAACAGGGCACAACCAACGGTACAATAACGGACATTGACGGGAATTTTTCGTTACAGGTGGAAAACGATGCAGTACTTCATATTTCGTATATCGGGTATCTGGCACAGGAGATTCAGACAACTGGAAGAACATCTTTCAATATCACCTTACTGGAAGATACCAAAGCGTTGGATGAATTGGTAGTGGTGGGGTATGGATTAATATCGCGTAAAAATCTAACAACATCAATTTCTACTGTAAAGACGGACAATATTTCGAAAGCAGCAGCAAGTAATATGTCACAGTTATTGCTAGGGCGTGCGGCTGGATTGTCAGCTACAGTAACAAGCCCTCAACCGGGAGGGAATGTTAATTTGTCTATTCGTGGTGCAGGAGCTCCTATATATGTAGTTGATGGAGTAATGATGCCCAATAATTCGTTGGAGATTGATGCCGGAAAAACAGGGGTGCCAAGTTCTATAGATCGAGCCGGATTAGGAGGTTTGAGTCCTACAGATATTGAATCCATTGAAATCCTGAAGGATGCGGACGCCACAGCCATTTACGGGTCCCGTGGTGCCAACGGCGTGATACTGGTCACAACAAAAAAAGGCCGGGCAGCGAAAAAGACGGCTTTAAGCGTGAACACCAGTTACGGCCTTAGCCGGGTGGCCAGTAAAATGGAACTGTTGAATACGGAGCAATACCTTGACATGCG
>JALHEL010000400.1 GCA_022837205.1 Leptolinea sp. | reverse complement strand
ATAAGCCTTCCGCAGATGCACATGAAAATATCGAAAAAATCAAAAAGATCGGGAAAAGGTAAATAAAGATTTTTGTTTTCATTATTGACTCCATTTTCGGACGAAATCGTGCCTTGTGACGGGGAAAAATGAATCCCTTTGAAAACCAGGTGTTTTGAATTTTTTTATTTTTCTTGCTTATTATTTGTATATGATGTGAATTATAAACAAAAATAAAAAAACAGTTAATAACCGAATATATCGGTGCCGAGGGAACCAAAAATCCGACCTGGACACGTATGCTGATGGGTGCCTCAGAGGGCGATATGCCGCTTTGTTCGAGTTTAAATTTGCAGCTCGAGTGGCTGGCAGCCGGAACCGATAGTAATGTCGAATTGCAATGGAACGGGGGACATGTTCCGTCCGAAATATTCAGTGAATCCTTCGCACTATATGTAGATCAGATGTATGCCAAATATGCTTTCGCCGAACAGAAAGTCGATACGGTTACCGTAGCGACGCCGGCAGTTCAAACCGCCAATGGTACGGCCGCTTCGGCAACCGGAATGGATATCTCCGGCTGGGTTAGTGCCTCTGACATTTCCTCTGTATCCTTTTCTCTCGCAGATGGGATGGCCTATCGGAATAAGGGCGCCAGCAAAGCGGTGCCCGGTTTCGACGTCATTGATTACGGATAAGAGGATTATGTATTCGGGGATAAGGACAGTGATGCACGGCATTGGGATACTTTTGTGAACAAGATCTTCCAAAGCCCGGAATATGCCGGCGTACTCGCAAACTTGTTCAACGAAGCGAAATGAAGTTCACTTGGATGAAGCCGACATTTTCAGATAGTCTATTTTGAAAAACAGCAGAAAGAATAAGAGTATCGATCCAATCCGGAAATGAGAAAACAAGACCGCCGAGCTTGGCAATGATAAATTGTCGGCTCGGCGGAAAAATGTTTGTTTGTCAAAAGAATCACACTCCCCATCCTGAAAGATAAGAGAATGATATGTGATTCCGAATTATTTTACAGATTGAGCTTCGGAATTCTTAAGGAAAGGCAACTCAGACCGCCGTCCTGCTTCATAAATTCACTCATCGGTGTTTCCAACACATTAAAACCGGCAGCGCGGGTCTGTTTAATCGTCTCATCAAAACCTTCCGGCAGAATAACCGTATCATTCACCCGAATACAGTTCGATGCATACCCTTCGTTATCGGGAACGACAATTTTGTTGAAAGGCGCTAATTCCGACTCTTTCAGAATGGCTTTTTGCAGAATAAATGTATTCTCTCCAATGTATGACATGCATGTTTTCAGATGTAATATCTCCGGCAAAGCACGGATACTGATGATGCTGCTGGTAAAACCATACTTCTTCAGAATTGCGCCAAGTTGACATGCACCTTCTTCATTCGTTCGTTGAGATAATCCGATGAAAAAGTGATTTTCCACTTGGCAAATATCGCCCCCCTCAACCGTTCCCGGTCCCTCGATGCGTTCGATATGCGATCCATAGATATTTTCGATGGTCAGTAAAATTCGATCGACTTCTCCTTTTCGTGTTGGGGCATGAAAATTTGTTAGAATGGCGACCCGATCGGTAACAATTACCGGGTCTTCAACAAAACAAGAATCCGGAAATTCGTTATCCGGCTCTAAGACGATCACTTCGAGGCCACATTGACGTAAAGCTTGAATATATTTATTATGTTGTACTTTAGCTAATTCCGGGTCCGCTTTTCCGTATAATCCGGGAGTAATTCCTTCTGCAAATGAATCGGCGGGAGTTCGGACAATCGCTCTTTCAAATTTATACATAATCCCTTTCCTTGACATTCAAAAAATGTAAAAGATTTTTCTGTTCTTTGGTCGAACACGAAACGTTACTATCATACCAGA
>JALHEL010000399.1 GCA_022837205.1 Leptolinea sp. | reverse complement strand
GCTTTCATGTCTCTCCCTATGGCAAGGATTGACTGCGGAGATTTTATCGTCAATCCCTGTTTCCTCATCTCCGTAACAATTCTCGGTATATCATCTGGAGTTATCCCAGCCTCCGCAAGCTCCTGAAATCCTTTTACCCATTTTCCAAATTCACTTTTTACTGGCACCAGTTTTGACGCCTTATAGAAAGCTATCCCGAGCGATTTATTCTCTTTCAGGAAATTCCAATAAGTAGGTTCTGTTGGACCCAATTTTTTCTTTTCTCCAGAAACCATCTGTTTTTCTTGGACACCATCTTCTTCAATCGGAATTATTTCTTCAAAGGTTGAACGCGATTCGGTTTTTTGCGAATCGCAATTAATTAAATCATAATCATCATCATCATCATATTGCCCTAGCTTGGAACCTACCTTGACTTCTACCTTGGGTTCTACCTTGGACTCTACCTTGGGCTGTACCTTGGACTCTACCTTGGACTCTACCTTGGTACCAACCTTGGAATCAACCTTGGAATCGACAATTTCTTCTTCGTCTATTTCTGCTTTCTGGAATCCGCCTTCCGAGTCCCAATTCATAATGATAATTTTGTTATTGGTAGAGTGGTGTTTTACTCTGTCGATCCAGCCTTCTGGCGCTGGATATTTCGATGGTGCCGGCCATTGCGGATTTTGGTATTTCCACCAATTAACGATCTGGATCAGCTTCTTTCCTCCAGCTTCATAGCGGACGATCTTGCCGGCTTCTTCGAAATTATCGAGATAGCCGGCGATGTCAGTTACATCGATATCATCGATTGGAAAAACGAACGATCTGATCAACGCGGGATTATCCATAAATCTACCTTGATCATCTGCCATCCTGACGATCAGACCGATCCAAAGCAATCTTTCCGTGATATTAAGTTCGAGGAAAAATTCATCTTCAAAGATATAAGAATCGATCATTCTGCGATTCGCCATTATTCCTCCTTGACAAATGTATAAAAATGTGTGATAATGAATACGTTCATTTCGCCTCTTTACATAGGAAAACGCCCCTACCACCCTAGGGGCGTTTTCCATTTGAATTACTCAGTTATCTTGTTTTTCCGGTCGGCCAAGATAGTCTGCACAGCAGCGATTTCTAATGCAAGCTTTTCTTTCTTGTCTCCGTCTTGCTCGCGATCATAAACTCGCAAAGCTTTCGAGAGCCAGACTACCAAAGCTTTCGTGTCGTATATGCTGAAAGGCTTCCCGGTGGAAGACTCCATCAGCATAGCTTTTTCAATCGGCATATCCCCGAAATCTCCGACCGGTTTGAACTCGGCAAGGAACTGCCGGTCATCGATGAATTTCGGCAATGCTCCAGAAACCAAAGATTTCTTTTCATCAATGATTTCCCCGGTATCTGATACGATGACTGGTTTCGCGGTTGGAATTGTTTCCACTTCGGTTTCGTCCAACCATCCCAGCCCGCAGAGAGATAAAGTCAACCGTCTTTTTGCTTTGGTGACAGCTTTCATCTGGGCATTCGAGATATTCCCCTGCATGTCGCTTTTCCGGACCACCCCGATTTCAACATCGGAACGACCAGTGGAATCGTGTCCTTTTACCTTCACAATGAAAGTATCATCAGTCTCAGACAATTCAATGTCATCGATTGAGACACCTTTTTTTGATCGCAATTGATCTGTCGCATCCTTCTTCGCGTACAGAACCATTTTTCCGTTCAGCATGATGTAGTCGAACGGTCTTGTGAGCGGGTTCAGACCAAGACTATCGCAAGTCATGCGATAATATTGAACCCGCTGTTCTGGAGACAATTTGCTCAAATCTCCTCTAATTACTACATCTTCAAGAATGCTTTGTTCGGTTATTTCGTTCATTTCTCCTCCTTCAAGAAATTAACCAT
>JALHEL010000035.1 GCA_022837205.1 Leptolinea sp. | reverse complement strand
GCATCATGATACAAACGATACTGAATCAGCCACGCATCCGCAGTCTGGTTTTGTTCCGGTGTGAAAACCTTCAGATCGGCAAGTTTTGTAACCTGTAAAACCGAGGATGGATGAAGCAACAGGAAGTTAATATCCCGTCCGGTTGATGCAGTCTTTGCAAAACCGCCAGCGTTCGAAGTCGCACCATCATCCAAGGTAACGCCCTTGTAAAATCTGCCCTGCGGGACAGGAATGATTCTTACATTGTCCAGTTCGAATATCCGGCGGTCTGCCGAAGTCTGCGCGCCAAGCGTGCGGGTGAGTGATCCCTTCAAATAGTTATAGCACTGGGTTTCGATGAAACACACACGACCTTCAGTCGGAACTTCGTCGGCATCTAATTGCGCCATGGCGGCATCGAAAGCAGCCAGCACTTTCGAACCGTTGTCCAACGCCGCAGGGGTTCCAACTTCGGTAATGCCTGTCCATGAAGCGTATTTGCTGAATCGATATGCATCCAGTTCAGGAACGACCTGAGTTCGAATAAATTCACCGGCAAGTGTGCCAAAGGCTTCTCCCAGCGATTCTTCATCGTCCATGCGGTCGATTGAAAACGCACGACCACGCTCTTTTGACAGGGTCAAGGTTTCCCATGTTCCGGTAACGTCTCCTGCCGGATAGCCAGATGCACGATTATATTTTCCCAGTCCGACCATGGAAGTTTTGAACACATTCACGGCGGAAGCTCCGCCGAAATCAACGGGTTTGGTTTTTGCGTCCATGAACGCGGTCAAACTTGCACTCTTATATACTTCATCCAATATTGGCTGATATTTTGCTGCCAATGCAATAGACATAATATTTTATCCTTTCATTTCAATCCTGCACCACGCCGAACCGCTGCTATAAAATTAGCGTCTTGATCCGTTGTGCTCGGATTGTGCTTAGTTCCGGGAACATTTTCTGTCACCGGTTCAGTAAATTTTTTATTCTCGGCAAGAAAACTGTCTAAGTTTTTCTTGAAGTCGCCTTCCATTCGTGATACTTTGAAAATCACAAATTCGGCATCATCAGCCTTCACGCCAGCCTTGATCACAGCATTTTCGCGTTCCAGTTCAATTGCTCTGGATTGTAACGCTTGATATTCCCTCTCGCGCTCAGCTGCTTTTTCAGCCTCGCTTTGCTGCGCCTTTTTCCACTCGCGGTAGGATTTCAGTTCGTCGTCATTTGGAAGTTTTTCTCGCTCCCGCTTGAGTCGATCCGAAATAATCTTGTCCACTTCAGCTTGTGTAAAAGTTTTGCCCTGCTCTTGTGCAGTCGTTTCAGCCGCAGATTCCTGCGTTTTTCCCTGATCGATGTCAGTGTCTTTCTCGTCAGCCATTTTATCCTCCGTAAGCCCGTCGGCAATCACAGATAATCTATCTGTGCATCATAATAAGATTATACAACTGCTTCGATTATATGTCAACTTCCAAGGATTGCTTGATTTTTGAATCGTTCCAATAGTCGTTCCAATATTTTAGCGATGAGAGCTTCAGCTTCTTCATCTTTGCCTTCGGAAATTAATTTTGCAATTTCTCGTCGCTCTTCTTCCGTGAAAGTTATAGAATCATCCATATTTATCATTATTTCAGTCATGATATGGTATCCTCCTATAAACCCAGCCTGTTAGATGAGATAACTCCACCAAACACTGATGGTTAAATTCGCTCGCCGGAAGTTTTTCAGGGTCGAATTTATTGTATGTGTTCGTTATAGCTTCTCTCCATACCGGCATGAAATCATCTAAACTATACAATTTATTTATATCATACTTCTTGTATGAAAAACTGTACGTGTATTGCTTCCCGGCTGCTCTTATTTCCCTTAACTGCGCTTGAACGAACGTAAAAATATCAAACTCGGAAAATGGCGACCCAGACGGATGGTTATGCGTCAAGATATTTCCTTTCATATATCCGACTTCTTCACCGAAAAATTCAACGGTATTTTTGCTCCCATCTTTTTTGAATATCAGTTTTCCATCTGGCGTAAAAAGTCCAGCTGTTTCGTAAGATTGAGAAATGATACCTTTTTCGAATTTCAAGATATTCTGAGGATATTCCGGAGCGCTTTTGATCGCTTTCACCGGATGGAATCCGCTAACGCTCATCCTTTCCGATTTGTATGGCAATCTTGCGACGTTTGATAACTCTTTGTATTTCTGCGTAAGCCGGTTAATGCGCAATTGCTCCGTGACTCTGGTTTGATGATCACCGATCGCCTTTGCCATATTTGCGCGATCTTTCGATTGCCTCACAGCACTTTCTATTTTGCGCTGAAGCTGTGTCGCTTCGTAAAGCGTGTATTCTTTCCCATCGAATTCGATCGTGTCTTCCGACATCCTTCGCAATTCCGCAAGCTGCTGTTTGCTATAGGCTGGACGCGATATGCCAAGAATGATTGAATTCCATACGTGGCGGCAATTCCATTTCCCGATCTGACGCTCTAACGAATCCTGAATGTGATTGAATTCTTTGATGGAATACTGCTTGCCTTGATAGGGAAGATGATCCGGTGCACATCCACCATGCGCTGATATCTCGACGCCATCGCAACCAATCTCTTTCCCGATCTGATCTTGTATTCCCTGATAAACATCGCGAGCGCCATCTAGGATATTCATCCGTACTGCGCTGTCAAGCCGCCTTGTCGCCCCCGACGCATAATCGACCGTTCGCAATCCTGAATCGGCCAGGCTATTCAGGACCCCCCTCATCGCCGAAGGGAAATCGGTCACACCCATGGAAAGCTCTTGAATCGCCATATCCACCGTGGCGCGATATGTTTCGCCCAGTCCTTTGAAAGTGACATTCCCAGATAAATCCCGAACAGAATAACCTATGACGCTGGTATTTGATAGGTTACGGAACGTCCCGAGAGTTTGCTCAGCGACTGCTCTGACAGATCTCTGCAACGCAATATTCTCAGCAAATGGAATCAACGGTTGGTTTTTCATCGCGGCGATTTTCTCCAGGTCATTGTATGAATTCTTAGCCGCTGCTTCGATAAAGCTATCAATTTGACTCGCTGTCTTATTCGTCAGCATGGAAAGATCAGATATCATTTCATCGTAATCCGCTCCATACCTCCGCAATTGGTCAAGACGATGAATGTCCGAAGAACTCAGCCGGCCGATCGCGCCAACACGATCAGCAATCATCTGCAGATATTTCGAATTGATCGCAGCCAACCGCTCAGCATACGCATTCGGAATCTGGTCGAAGAACTCCTCGGAAATCATTTTTATGCCATACCACCAAACAGATCATTAACCGACGGAGATTCGGCTTTAATATTCTGCAATGCTTCATTTGCTTCTTCTTCAGTTTCACCGAAAAAGTGCATCCGATATTCAGCAGCCGAACGAATGCCCATTGAAATCTCTGTCTGCCAGCGTTTTCTCTCGCTGTCCTGATCGATGATATATGAATCGTCGGCAATGATCGTAATCTTTGTTTCAGGGTCGACTTGCTCACCCAAAACGTTCTTTCCAATCCACAAAACAGCTTGCGTGATCTGCTTCAGCGCCTTCTCTACGCTAATCATTTCTTTCGCGGCATTCTGCACCAAGTCCTGCTTGCTCCCAGTGTACTCGGTTGCTGTCTGAATCGTTCCACTCTCGAATTGATAATGCTTCAGCCCAAGCCCAATGGCATATGAGAATTGATCCAGCATCTTTTGCAACGCTCGGCTATTCTCATCTACACGGAGCGAGGGATTATATTCTTTGATAAGTTGATCATCCTTGAATCGGTCACCTGCAAACATAAACAGCTGAGCTCCAGCTCGTTGCGGAGGGATGACATTTCCATCCTCGTCCCGATCCATCAACGACGTGTTCATAAAAATCATTTTCCGCCCAAGAAGGAAATCATCAATGTAATTGTCGAACACAGTGTCCAGCCCTTTGAGAATATCTTCATTGCCAGAAATGATCGAAACGCCGAACGGAGAGTCATAATCAAAGATATTTACGCCCGACTTCCTGATCAAACTGAACCACGGAAGCGGTGACCCAGTACGAATCACGACCGGTTTCCCCGCCAATTTCCCTTTGTCATCCACTGTGAACGCAGTGACCACGTATGCCCCATTTTCGAGCGTGTGCATGCTGACCTGCTGGAAAGTTTTCCCGCTCATTTCCCTATCTGAGACGAACGCTGCTTCGCGTAGAATGCCATTGTCATGGCTGATCGGGATAATCTGGTCAGCGCAAAGGTAATTCATGCCGATTCCAGCTCCACGAATCAACGCCCCAGAATCCTCCGCGACTTCCATATTTTTGACGTATGCTTCGAACGCGGCAGTACCAGCCCAGCGGCTTGTCGCTATCAATTCGTTTGCGTTGCGCCAGAAATCAGACTCCCCAAGAATACCAGAGATCATATCCTCACCCATCAGCCAACGCGCTGATTTGTCATCTTCGATCGAAATATGCGTCTTTTCATTCAGCAAGATGGACGCCCAATCTTCCGAACCGCGTAATAGCATATTTGTTCTATGCCGGTTAATTTTCGTGTATTTCTTTGCGCTCAGATCGATCAACTGCTCGTAAGTATGGAACCCTTCTACGTTGCCCTCCAACCATGCGCGCCATTCGTTGATTTTTTCGTACATCGGCGAGACTTTTACGCTCATGCCGAATTCTTTCACTAAAACATCTACGATTTGATTTTGATTCATAATTTTGCTCCTATCTCATCGATGAACTCTTCCCATGAATACTCGAACGCGTCCGCAATATCATTGATATTCGGGTCAGCGTCAAGTCTCTGATTCGGAAATTTTGAGTCCCACGTCTGGTTTTTCAGCGAATGAATCAGCATTTCGCATTTCTTCCTGATCTTCAACAACCCCATATTGAACATCCTTTCCTGCGCAAACAGCCTCGCGTTTATCTCCTCTTTTTTCGCCATGACAGCGGAAATTCTCAGCCCAGCAGCATATAGCGCTTTATTGATTCCGTTCACGATCGTTTCCGGGTGGTCACAAAACGCATACGTCAGTTTTGTTTTCGGGAACTCTGACCCAACGTCTTTCACAAACTGAACGAATTCCACTTCTATTTTATCAGGACTGACGCCCTTCGAAACGATCTTCCTTTCGTCCAATGCGATGATCCCACCCCTATTTTTCAGAAAGCCAGTCGCGCAAAAAATTGTGTGAGATACAGACTCGCCGAAGTCTATCCCAAATGTAATAAAAGACAATTCTCTTTCGTCAATGTCATTGCTGCATATCCATTTTTCTGGCGCATCTGCAAATTGTTTGAAAATCACACCTTCCGCCCTCACCCATTGCCCTAGAATGTATCTTTGGTGGAAGACACCAGTGTATAAACTCTTATAACGATTTATGATCCTTTCGCTCAGACTCGGATTATCCTCCAATTCGAAGTGCAACAACAGAGCATTCTTTTCCTCATGTCTCATGATCCATTCCTGGTTGAACCAATGGTCTGGGTCTTCCGGGTTGCAATTGAACCAGAATTTGGAACCTTCGATCGAGCACCTCGCTATTGCCTGCTCGACGAAAGACCTCGGCATCAATGCGACTTCGTCGAGCATAATGCCCGCAAGCGTAATACCCTGAATCAGCTTGAAAGATGACTCATCTTTGCCACCAAATATATAAAAATAATTCGTTTTCTCGTTATTCTTTACGATAAGCATACTCTCAGTTTTTTTGTGACTGAGAGTATACCTTTTTCTGGCATAATTCAAATTTATGTATGGGTAAACGATGTTTCGATTCGCTGACGCAACCGTTTTTCCGCAAATCCCGAAATTCATCCCCGAAAATCTCCTCATCGCCCAATCAATGAAAGAAACCATCATAATGCTTGTTTTTCCGGAACGAATTGACCCATCGCAGATAAGCGCATCATAATCCGTATATTGAAATGCTCTGATTTTGTTCTGCTTATCGCTTATCATAGCGTCTTTGCTATCTCTTCAAGCGCTTTCGTCAACTCGTCATCATCCTGCTTCACAATATTAACCAAATCTTGTCTGTCGCTCCATCCCAGTTGTTTCAGACTAAAAATAGCCGCAGCCGTTGGCAATTTCCCCGATAACATCCCGAGCTCCAGAACAACCTCTTTCTTCATCAGCAGCTTTTTTATAGACAGAGATAAGTCGGGATGTTTTCGTTGCAATTGTGTCACATAATCGTAATTCCAATTGTTCTTGTAGCAACATTCTTTCAGAATAGGCAATGGAGTCTCTTCGATATATTTCTCGATAACGTCGATCATATAAGCTATATTGTATTTCGGCTTCGATGGACGACCTGTTCTTGCCATTTCTTTTACACTCCATAATCGCGGAAATCACTCGGTCGCAAATGGATAATCTCGCCGCATTCTGGACAAGTGCACCGTAAAGTCGGCACCTCATGAAAAACATCTTTCACTTTTTCATCTGCCTTCAAGATTTTTTTCTCATCAACCATCCCGACCTTGCTACTTTTTTCTTCCTCTTTTTCAATCAAAGATTTGTACAGCTCGATATCAATCTCCCCAGATTTGTACTGCTCGATAATATAATTTTCTTCGATGTGCTCATCGAATTTCTTCTTTTCGAATTCCAGAACTTCGTAATTCTCGACCAACGCATCAAGCTCATATTCCAGATTTTCTGTCAGCCATTCTGAATACTCGCTAATCTGATTGTCAGCAATCCGATCCAGCTTGTTCAATTCGTCTGAAGCTTCCGAAATAATGCACGGGACCTCCTTGAACCCCAATTTCTGCGCAGCTTTGAACCTCGCATGACCTTTCACGATCACATGGTTTTTGTCTATCAGAATCGGGACATTGAACCCGATTCGCGGAATCAATTCGACCAGTTTTTCTACTGTCTTATCATTTTTTCTTGGATTATTGAAATAGGGTTTTATATCGTCTATTTTTACCATGACGATCTGCATTTTCTCATCAGTCATTCTCCACCTCTTTTTCTGAAACAAAAAATATCGCTCCGCAGTTATGGCATGCGCATTTTGCATACCGAATAACTTCTCTCTCCGGTTTTTCCTCAGCAGGGATAGCTTCACTCACAGAAATATCTTTCTGCGGTTCTTGCTCATCCTCTTCTTTTGCGCCAAGCAAATCTTCAAATTCGTTTCCGCTTATTTCCTCGAATAATTTGTTCCTGTCCCATTCTGAAAACTCGATCACGCGATTATCTGCAATTCGATCGAGTTTATTTGTCTCTCCATCTGCCTCAGAAATAATACAAGGCAGTTCAGTCATCCCAAGTCTGATCGCTGCCTTGAACCTCGCATGCCCTTTGATAATCACGCCATTCTGATCAATCACCAACGGAACATTGAACCCGACTTTTGGAATCATCTTGCATAGCTCATCAACCGTTTTATTATTGACCCTCGGATTACGAGCATAAGGTTTTATTTCATGAATCTTTTTGTACACTATTTTCATATAACGACCCATACCTTCCTAGAATATAATAAATACACGCTGAATTGACATCCGTAAGCATAACTTCCCGATCGTATCTATATGCTGCTTTTGCCAAAATCCCATAACCGCATGATGGGTCAAGAACCGATTCGAACTTCCTGCAAACGAAATCGCGCATCTGGATTTCGTCAGAGAATTCCAGGTCCCCATCATAATTAAATGCGCAGCACAAACTTTCTATTTTATGGTATCGGAACATTATCGGCTTCACTTTATCCGGTTTTAGCTTTTTTGCTGCGATCTTCCCGACTAAAAGGAACGCCGGGACATTCAGAATTCGTATAATATAATTCAACCCATCGATATAATTATCGTATGAAGAACCTTTTGCCTGAGTGCTCTCATTGAATTTTGAATATCCATCAGGATAAGGAAGTTCTGAGTAGATTGCTTTCATGCCGATAAATTCATCGCGAACACCAGAACACACATCATGCTGGAAAGTCGTCAGCTTCCCAATGCGATAAACGGTATCATCTATGACGCTTTTCGAAATATCATATTTAGCTTTGACAGCGCTATGATAACGTTCCCCGGTATACTCATCCATCAATTTATCTTTCCTCTACTATTCGTTGTAATTCTTTCAAGCAAAACAGCTAACCGCTTTGCATTCAATTCAGTCCCAACGAATTTTCTGCCATAAAGATTGCTATAGTAACCTACCAACCCTTTCCCCATGCAAGGATCTCCGATTACATCGTACTCAGCATTTTTGCAAACGAAATGAATTGCGTCTTCTTCATCAATTCCATCAACCGCATCAAATCCATCAAACTTCACATTGCTCCCGATAACAATTTTGCATCTATTTTTAGGATTATGGTAATACATCGACTCGTAAATTTTCACGAATCGATAACGCTTACGAATATTGAATAGATACACATCAACGTTCGATTTGAATAACTCCATAATAAGCATATGCGGGTCGATCTCATCAACACATTCAAATAACCGCGCGGTAAATTGATCATACTTCGTGAACGGCCTGCTCTCTTCCCCGATTTCAGCTTTTGTGTAGAAAGACGACAGATTTCCACTATTGCAAGGAGGATCACAGAAAATCAAGTCTGCTGTTTTCATAAAAGCAGGCAATGGATCATAAATATCATGGACTTTCACAATTCCAGTCCCGATCTTTATCTCACCAGACATATCGTACTTTTTGAAAACACCTCCATAATCCCATTCTCTATTGCTGCTCATTTCCCAGACCCTCTTTATACTTATTCATTTCCTCCACCTGCTTCTCAGAATATTTCGCCTTCGAATATTCTTTATCGATATAGAGTTTTGCATATCCGGTAATATACTTCAACCTTACAAGTTCTTCAGGCTCCAAACCAAGCTCGTTGCAAATATCCGAGTCGGATTTTCCGTTCAGCAGCATTTCCATGACAATATTCGACATCCCATTGACGGAATGCTTTCCTCTTGCCCGATTATGCCGAATTGTCGCTGCCATCCTATCATCTAGGCTCTTGTTTTTCAGCACTACAATCGGCAATTTCCCTTCGCATTTCAAATAAATGTCTTTATAACGTTTCATGACAGCATATCTATGAAATCCATCCACAATTACATAAACATCTTTTTTTTCATCATATATCGTCACAATAGGTTGAGTGTAACCGTCATTTTTGATTGAAATGTAAAGCAAACGCATCTCTGCGCTTGCGACAGAATTCGGGTTATAGTCATTCGCCACAACTTTTTCAATCGGAACCCAAATAACTTCGTTAACTGGCTGATCGCTGATCATTTTTCTCCTTTCATAAACTCTTGGATTTCCTTTTTATCCCTATCATAATACCTGGAGCCATCATGCGGAGAATTCATCTCCGCCAATTTACGTCGTTTTACGTAATTTCTGAACAACGTCCCGTCAATATCATTTATGATACATTCCCGAACATTCAGCTTGTAGAAATCGTCATCGTCATATGCCTCCCACCTTTTTCTAAAGAGCTCCCAATACTCTGGCTTCACTATCTTTTCGAGCAAATAATCTCTGTATTCTTTCCACGAAGAAAAAGCGAACGGCAATTCCCTCACGATAACCTCAGAACCCAAGTGGTTGAATGTACTGACTCCGCTAATTCGCTTGATAAATCTATCGTAAGTTGCAGGCTCCAGCTCCTGCAAATACAAAACAGCATGCCATGCCGTTTCATGAATCAAAGCAGAAACGCGCATCATGTTTTTCGGCAAACCATAGCGGTATTGCTTGTCATAGACTGTGTTATATTTCCAGTTGTTTTTCGCGATAGCGATCCAAACATCATCAGTTGTAAAGTCATAAATCGGATAAAAAATTCTGGTTTTGCCGTGCTTTTTCTGGCACCAATTTATCCCTTGAAATTTCTCATCCCCGAAAGCAATTGCAAGCCTGCGAACAGACGATTCTTGGATTCTCATACCGGTCAAAACTGCACAATTATCCGAATCAGTACAATGCTGATGCAATCGATTGTGTTTTGTAGGGTTTTCTTTGATCGAAATATCTGACTTTGGATGAACCCAGTAATCTTCTTTCGTTTCATCCCAAACACGCAAAAAATTCTTGTTATTAGACAGACTGTTTGTGAAATCGAATGGTATCTGAAACCAATATGGTTTCACATAATCCAGGTGCATCACCCAACCGACATAATCAACCGTACTCTGCCATTCTGCTTCTTGATCTAGCCACAACACTTTCAATGGCAACCTATTTCTTTCCCTCGCAACCATCAGCGCCAGATTGAATACCGTCGTGCTATCTTTTCCTCCACTCATCGAAACAATTACATCATCGTGAGTATCATAAATAAATCTGATTCTGTCCAGCGCCTCGTCAAAAACATTCTTATCTTTGTAATACATCATTCCCTCGCATGCAAATCTCCATAACTCCTACGTTCCGGAGAAATCACGATCATTTTCCCGTTCACGATCTTATTCGTTTTCGTGCTAGCCCTGTTAAGAATGAATGTCTCTTCAATCGGCGCGCCCATAGTCCAATAATACCAACCATCTATAAGCAAATAAGTGTATTCTTTATTCCAATACAGACATTTCTCACCATTCTCTCGAATAAATCTGACAAATTTATCAAATTCTGCTTGCTCTGTTGGACTAATAACTTTTCTGTTCACATATTCATGCGGTGTCGCTTTCATCGTTTTTGCAAAAACCCATTTTGATTTTGCTATAAAAGCTCTCGCATCTTCTATTGAAAAATTGTTTTCGTTCATCTTTATACTTCCTGCAATATCGTTGTACCGTAAGAATCATGATCAGCTATCCAATAGCCGGAACTCATTTTGTGCCAGGTCAAACCGGTCGCGGAAGCAGTTTCCCCGGTAAGTTTTACTCGGACCCCTTTCGGCAGCCAGCTTTTCAGCGCCCCGCCTGGAGTCATTCGGATATTAGCGCCAGAATCGCAAACCACTTCGTACCATCCGGCCGAAGCATTACTCGCCGGCAGCTCCTGCTCTGTAAAATACGGCGTCGGGTCGATAGCCGTCTTGTAGTTATCATACTTGGTTCGATATTCAAAATGGAGATGTGCTCCAGTCGAATTCCCGCTATTGCCGGAATTCCCGATCTTTTCACCGGCTTTGACTTTTTGCCCAGCATAGACAGCCCAGTTAAGCAGGTGCCCATAGACTGTCCCGCTTCCATCTGGGTGCTTAATCATCACACAATTTCCGTACCCGGTCGCATCCCAACCGGCTTTCCAAACCTCACCATCCGCCGCTGCCAATACCGGTGTCCCAAGCGGAAGCGCATAATCGATTCCCTTATGACCTTTGGGGTCAGTGAAGGTTTCCCCGAATCGCTGCGTAACGGGATAATTCCCATTAAATGGCTTAATCAGTTGCATCTGCACATCCTCCGCTACAAATATTGTGTTTTTTCAGCAATACTTCCATCTCATTTACGCGGTTTTCAAGAGCTTTGATTTTAGCATCTTGCTCTTTGATCTTGATATCTTGCTCCTTGATCTTGGC
>JALHEL010000398.1 GCA_022837205.1 Leptolinea sp. | reverse complement strand
CCTGCAAGTCAGAGCTTCGGCAATCACGGAAGTATTCGGAAAGCGTCCGGAGGATTCGGCTCGACTGCTGCAACTTTCCCGCGAACTTTTGGATCGTTTTCATGCGGGTTTAGCGGATTTGAGTCGAACGGGTGGTGAGTGGGCGGGAGCTGTTTTTCCGTCCAAAGGGTTTGAAATATGAACGACAGAATATGGGTAGCCGGCGAGAACTGTGATCTGATCCTGAAGCATCCGGCGCATGAGAGCCTGCCGCTGATCGGTTATCGAACACCGGCGGATGCGCTCGGGCCGCGAATCCGTATTCATTATGAGGTATATTGGCCCGATGAATCCGAGACACAAACCGAACCGATTGAAATCCGGCACTTATGGTTTACGGTGCTGGTCGCCGATCCGATGCTTTGCCCCGACGGCAGTTGGTATCCGTATTCTTCACGGGAAGTTCGCTCCCGGTTGAATGCGATTCTGTTGGAAAAGAAGAATATTCGCCTGACGACTTCAGCCGGAACGATTACCGGTTTATACGGGACGGATCATGTCGTGATCGATACAATCTATGCCGGTGCGCACACTTTGGAGATCCACCTTTCAACGCGGGTTTTGTCGGATCTGCCCGCTGTGCCGATCGATATGTGGCTGGATGAAGTCGGGGCAGAATCCAGCGCGTGGGGCGTGGCGATCTGGCGAGCCGAATAAGCGCGGATCCGGCCGATACAGTCCGCTCTCCGAGAAAATGAAGGCAGTTTCGGAAGCCTGAAAAACTCGAAGAGAAAATTCTGTCTTTCCCATGCGGAAAGATCCTGAAACAAAAAACAAAAAACGGAGAAAACAATAATGGCATATCCTCTTTCATCGGACGTCAGAGCCG
The DNA here is from genome assembly GCA_022837205.1 of Leptolinea sp. Lineage (GTDB taxonomy): Bacteria > Chloroflexota > Anaerolineae > Anaerolineales > Anaerolineaceae > Flexilinea. The sequence continues at coordinate 1,030 of JALHEL010000398.1, read as the reverse complement.
GCGAGACAACGCTCGCCAGCCAATACAATAATCTGCGCGCAGATGCAATTCGCCTGGGCGGGGATTCCGCGAATACGGCAACCTTACAGCAATTACTGTCCACTTATACTTCGTATCTGAAATTAAGCGCGAGCGGAAACCAAATCAACCTTACCGCATCAAGCGAAAATCCCTGTTCATTGATGATAGCCGGTTGTCCGTCGACGATTACGGAATCGATCCATCTGGCGATTTCCCCGGCGGATTTTCCACAAAGCGCGGAAATCTGGCTTTTTGCCCGTAAAAATCCGCTCACGCCCGGATTCGAAATGGTCGCACGCCTATCGGAAATCGGATCGGCCGACGAAACAGGTATCGCCCATTGCATTTGGGATGCCGAACGCCAACAAATCGACGAATTGAAGAATCTGTTCGAATATCAAATCGCCCAAAAGTGTATCCAACCGGAAGTTTGTCAAGGACGGTTGACTTTGGCAAGCAATAATCCCTTCCCGACCTCCGATATCACGGGAGCAAGCACTTTGTATTTCACTCCCTGTTTCGGGAACAAAATATCGTTGTATGATCCGATCGCCGGTTGGCGAATATTTCCTTTCGATCAACTCAGTTGTACCCTTTCCGGCTTGTCAGCCGGTGTTTGTTACGATGCTTATGTCGCTCTGAACCCTTCCGGTTCCGTCAGCTTGACGTTGGAACCGTGGAGCAGCCTGACGATGCGGGAACAGTCCCCGATTTGGCGGGATGGCATATCCGTTTCCGCTTCCGATCCGCGAAAACGATATGTCGGGACGGTGGCTTTATCCGCCACCGGCGTTACGCAGGATACCCTCACGGATCGGAACGTTTGGAATTTATATCATCAGGTTCGTCATCCACTGCGGAAACTCTGCGCTGTCTCGCAGGGAACCAATCCGGAACCCGGGAAATGGGTTCCGTACGCGCAAGATGGCTCGCTGGCGGTCGGGTTCGTTTTGGGACAGAACTTTGCGGAAGCGGAGTTGCACGGTGCCGGAGATATCAGCGTCATGAA
>JALHEL010000397.1 GCA_022837205.1 Leptolinea sp. | reverse complement strand
GCCGGTTAATGAAGTTCTTTCCAATTCATTAGTGAATGTCCTGATATTTCGCAGTGACTTGCCCATTCATTACGAACGGACGATGGTGGCTGTCCGCGGCGGCCCGCACGCCGAATTGGCTTTGAAAGTTGCGATGACCTTAAAGCCGAATCACTTGGATGTCCTTCATATTTCTCGTTCCGGAGCATCCGATGATGCCCCCTATAAAGGATACCTTCAAATCTTGAACCAGCTCCCCGAAATAAACCAGCGATTCATTGTCACCGACGATGTTTCCAAAACGTTATTTCAAGAGGCTGACCGGTATGATCTCGTAATTTTGGGTACTACCGCAACGAATGCTTTGAACGGACCAATAATCGGTACGGTAGCCGAACAGATGTTACGGAATTCAAAATCCGCGGTATTAATCACAAAAATACGACAGGAGAAAAACCCGCCGATTTTTGACGAAAGCGCCGGATATCGGGCAATTTCGGTTCTGGTCGATAAATGGTTCGCCGAGAACACTTTTCACAGCGATGAATTCGCTGGTTTAGATCGACTCATGCAATTAAAAGAGTCCTCAAATTTAACCGTCAGTCTTGCGATGCCGGCTTTAAATGAAGAAAAAACAGTCGGGAATGTCATTTCAACAATCAAAACCGCATTGATGGACAACGTCCCGTTGATTGATGAGATGATTTTGGTCGACTCAAATTCAACGGATCATACACGTGAAATTGCAGAAGATTTGGGGATTAAAACGTACATTCATCAACAGCTTCTTCCGGAATCAGGCGCTAACGAAGGGAAAGGTGAAGCTCTATGGAAAAGCCTTTTGGTCACTTCGGGAGATATCATCGCTTGGATCGATACCGACATTGTCAATATTCGCCCTCATTTTGTATACGGCATCATTGGTCCCTTGCTGTTAGATCCGTCCGTAAAATTTGTAAAAGGGTTTTATCGCCGTCCCCTAAAAATAGGTAGTAAAATGCAAGCCGGTAGCGGCGGTAGAGTGACCGAATTGACGGCACGTCCCTTATTAAACCTGTTCTATCCCGAGCTCTCCGGCGTGATTCAACCGTTGTCCGGAGAATATGCGGGAAGAAGGGATGCGCTTGAAAACGCTGTTTTTTATTCTGGATACGGTGTCGAAATAGGATTACTCATCGACATTTTCGAAAAATACGGGTTGAATGCGATTGCCCAAGTCGATTTATTGGAAAGAATCCACCATAATCAGGAACTTGAAGCATTAAGCAAAATGTCTTTCGCCATTATTCAGACTGTATTGCATAAGCTTGAAAACCGATATGAACGTTCGATCATGGATGACGTCAATAAAACAATGAAACTGATTCGTTATAACGACGGCGAATACTATTTGGATATTGAAGAAATCGCTGAAAAGCCGCGTCCGCCGATGATTTCGGTTCCGGCTTACCGGGAGTCACATCATAAATGACTCGATTTTGCCTTGTGCGCCACGGACAGACAGACTGGAATTTGGAAGGTCGTTATCAAGGTCAAAGTGATATTCCTCTAAATTCAACCGGTATCAAACAAGCCCGTTTGATTGCCGAGATTCTTCGGGATGAAAAATTCGATGCCGTCTACTCAAGTGATTTGTCACGTGCGGTAAGAACAGCCGAAATCATCACAGAACATCGTGACCATTTGAAAATAAATACAGATCCCCGTCTCCGGGAAGTCAGGCAAGGCGAATGGGAAGGCCTCACTCGGGATATCATCCGAGATCGATATCCGAAGATCTGGGAAGCTTTAATAGAGAATCCTGTTTCGGTCCGCCCTCCCGGCGGTGAAACAGTCCTGGAAGTTCAAAGCCGCGTTAACGCCGCGCTAAATGATATTTCCGCTCTTTATCCCGATGGGAACATCTTGGTTGTATCCCACGGTTTGGCA
>JALHEL010000396.1 GCA_022837205.1 Leptolinea sp. | reverse complement strand
CTTGAGAGACTGGAAGACCTTGAGCTCCAGCTCCATGAGCTTCTCTGTGGATACCCTGTCCAGCTTCCTCTTCTTCAGCTCAGCCTGGATATCCTTGAGCTGATCTCCTAGAAGCCTGATCCTGCCTTCTTTGGTCAGGTAGTATCTCTCATACAGAGCCTCCAGCTCCATAGCCTTGAGACTGGCTATCTCTGCCTCCAGCTCCTGAGACCAGTTGGCCAGAGTGCTCTTGGAGACCTTCAGCTTCCTGGCTATCTTGGCATAGCTCAGGCCTTTGGCTCTCAGCTCTATAAACTGAGACTTCAGCTCCACTCTTCCAGGATCTTCTATGACTGAGAGAGAGGCCTCTTTTTTGTCTAACAAGGCCATAAATACCTCTCTTGTTCTATGTCTGTAATGCCATCTTTATAGACATACAAGGCTATTCTGCTCCTTCTGGCTGGCTTAGATCCTCTTCCTGGCTGAAGTAGTCCTTGAGGCTGTCCTCAGAGACATACCATCTCCTGGCCAGCTTCCGGCCTTTGAGCTTCCCCTCTCTGAAGAGCTTCCTGATAGTCCTCTCTTGGATCTGGAGCTTATCAGCCAGCTCCTTCACATCATATAGTTTGAGATCTCCTACTTCTACTGGCATGGTCTTATATCTCCTTTGCTAAAAAACACCATTTGTCTTACTGGTATAGCTTTTGTCTGTTATGGTCAGAGCCGGCCTATTTAATGAGAGTGTGTACTTCTTGCCGGCCAGACCTGCTCTATTCTTCAGGACAGATATCTCCATATCCACCTCTGGACTCTGTTTATCTGGAGCCTGGTAGTCATCCTTCTCCAGGTCATCTATGGCCTGAGTGTAGAGACCTAATACAAAGTTAGCGTCTTGCTCTATGTCTCCGCTCTCCCTCAAGTTGTCCAGCTTCACCTTTGAGGCTGTAGACAGGCCTCTTCCTAGTTGAGCTCCTAAGATAATAGGTATATTGAGAGAGACCGCCTTCTCCAAAAGCAGAGCAGAGATAGCCTTGATATCCAGATATCTCTGATACTGAGAAGGCTTGAGTAGAGGTATCCTCTGGATATAGTCCACTATGACCGCTCCGGTATCTCCTTCTCTGGCTAGAAGATCTATAGTTGAGGCCAGCTCTTCTGCCGGAGACATACTGTCAGAGATCAGGAGCCTTCCTGAAGAGGTAAAGGCCTCATAGTCTTGGATAGCCTTCTCTATCTTTGGATCTGATCCCCTCTTCTCTCTGAAGTAGTTTAGATAAGCCTCAAAGTTTTGGTCTTGGCTGAGTATTTTCTTGGCCATGATCATGACCAGCTTTACTGCCAGAGCCTTCCTGGACTCCTCATAGCTGAAGAAGTAAAACTTCTTTTGAGGATAGCCTCTGAGCATATTTACCAGAAGATTGAGCTGGAGTGTAGTCTTGCCATGACCAGGCCTTCCGGCTATGATCGTAATGGCTCCTATAGGTATACCGGCTATCTCATCCAGTCTTTTGTATCCTGTCTTCAGAGCCGGAGGGGTAGAGATAATATCTCTGACCAGCTCATCCAGAGGATAAGAGGCTGGCATGACTCCACCTGGCCGGCTTTTGACTGTGGCCAGAGCCTCTGTCAGGATCCTCTCCATGCTGTCATATCTGAGACCGGTCTTGAGTAGATCTTGAGCCTGGCTCAGATATCTCTGTAAGTTCTCCTGGTCTGTCTGTACTCCCCACTCAGCATAGTAGACCTCAGACAAAGCTTCCAGGTCTCTCTCAGATAGACCGGTAAGGCTTCTAAAGCCTTCATAGAAGCGTCTGGCCTCAAGCGGACTATATAAGTGGTCTCCATACCATATAGCCTCTTTTATAGCCTGATCCATTCCCCTGTCAGTAGAGAGATCATGCTTTGAGACTATTCTTTTGGCCATCCACCTGGAGCCACTCTCAA
>JALHEL010000395.1:870-2795 GCA_022837205.1 Leptolinea sp. | reverse complement strand
TTTTGTAGGACCCCGCGATCCGCCCTTTGCCCCTTCTACGCCGCGATGACTACACTTCTATTTCGCCAACATTTTGGAATGCTCCCTTGAGAACCTCAAGTTTCTGAGATGTTATAGTTTCAAAGTTGCATCTTCCGCAAACCGAGATGGTTTAAAACTGGCGAAGGGCTTCTTCTCAATCGGATATATGTTTCTACACGACTGAGTTGGGTTCGGGGTCAATAGGCTCTTCTTCGTTCTCAGACTCATCCGCGGCGAGCTCCGGCCCTGCAACAGTCTCTTCGTCTTCGGGTGGTAGCTTATACCGATTCAGTTCTTCGTCGGACAGGTGGAAGAGATCGTGGAAAAATCGTCCTACAAAGGTCCATATATGATAACTGAATGGGGCCCTACAGGGTGGTGGGAAACCTCCAAAACAGAGTGGGGTGCACCCATTGAGCAAACAAGCGAGGAAAAAAGAATCGTCTATGAAGACAGGTATAATAACTATATCTTCGGTTCGAAACGCTGTTTAGGCTCATTTGTATTCTTATGGGGACAGAAAGAAGAACGCACCCCTACCTGGTTTAGTATGTTTGTTGAAAATGATGTGCCGGGGCTTCCACTTAAAGGAGAGAAAACACCTATGGTGGAAGCAATGGAACGAGTGTGGAAACGTACTGAACCCGGCCAAACGGCTCCGGTGATACACAATTTTACAATAGACGGTAAAAAAGGAATAGAGAATCCTTATGTAGGTAAAGGGCAGTCCTTCATAGGCAAAGTAGAAGTGTCTGATAAAGAAGGAGATGAGCTCACTTATATGTGGGAAATACTCAAAGAAGCTACAGTATTAGGTAGCGGAGGGTCGCATGAACCCCGTCCCGACAGAGTGGGAGAGGTGGTGACCACTAAAATAAATACACTCAGTACTTCGGTATCAGAACCCGGAAACTATCGTCTCTATGTATATGTATTAGATAATACCGGATTTGTCTCAACGGCAAATACTCCATTTCAGGTAACCAGTAAATAAAAGAATATGAAACGAGGTCTATTTTTACTATCTGTCTCTGCTATATTTTTACTGTGTAGCTGTACGCCGAAAGAGAAAAGGTTCATAGTGCAGTTTGATAATAGCAAAGAAGTGTCGGGTAAAAAATTTGCCATTAAAGACATTAATCCCGATCTCCCGTCCGATTGGGATGGTTATAACTTTGTAGTACTGGAGTTCAAGATTACAACTGCTCAGCGATTCAATGTGGGATTTACCACCGATGAGGGATATAATGAACTTCGGGTGATGAGTTATGTGCCTAATGCATGGAACAAACTCGCAATTCCTCTGAAGTTTTATAGGGAACTACCCGATGCCAGACACGACCTGGCGGCTACTTTTAATCAACCTCGTTATACAGGCTGGATTAATCTCGGTGGAAACCGTACTCCTCTGATCGGTGTTGATTCTATAGGTATTCGAATGCGAGTACCAATTGGAAACCCTGAATTTGAAATCAGGAATATTATCCTTGCTGTAGAAGATCCAGGAGACCAATATCTTGAAACAATACCTTCCATAGATAAATTCGGACAATCGAATTTGGTAGAATATGAGAGTAAAATAAAATCGTTGGAGCAACTTCAAACGGAATGGAAGAGTGAAGAAAAGGAACAGTATGATGCCACTGTGTATAACTACTCAAAATATGGAGGATATAAACAGAAAAGAATAGGTGCAACCGGTTTCTTTAGAACGGAACAGATTGATGGAAAATGGTGGTTTGTTGATCCCGAAGGGTATCTCTTTCTCTCGGTTGGAGTAGATTGTGTACATCCATCCCCTGGTGGATTGGCTAAAGAGGTGGATAAACGCGAGAATATGTTTGCATCACTTCCCCCAAGAGATTTATTCCCCGGTAATAATTCCTATCCTCATGATTATTCTT
>JALHEL010000395.1:0-859 GCA_022837205.1 Leptolinea sp. | reverse complement strand
CTTTGGAACCTTTATCGGCGCTATGGTAAGGATTATAAGGAGAAAGCGAATGAAATGGTTATTCAGCGAATGGAGAAATGGGGTATTAATACCATTGCTAACTGGTCGAGTCAGGAGATTATGAGTATGAATCGAAAAGCATTTGTTATGTCGATGCGGACAACAGGAGTAGAAGGAAGGCTTATGGGTCTTGCCGATGTGTATACTTCCGATTTCCGTGAAAAGCTTAATGAGACAATGAGAAATTCGGTTGGGAAACAAAAAGATAATCCTTGGATAATAGGCTTCTTTGTTGGAAACGAACCTGCTTGGATCGGACATGAAGAGCGGGTATGTAATATTATTCTGGAAGGAGAAGATTGCCCTATTAAAACGAAATTAAGGGAATATATATTGGCTCATGGAGAGTCGCCGGAATCGTATAAGCGATTTGTTTGGAATACCTTTGAGATATTTATACAAGCTGTAAAAAAAGCACAAAAGAAGTATGCTCCTCATCATTTGAATTTAGGATACCGTTTTGGCAATCTAAATGAAATAGGGGAAGAGGTGCTGTTGATTTGCAGTAAGGCATTTGATGTGCTTAGTTTCAATAGCTATACCCTGAAGCCAAGTAAAGAGATGATGGATAGAGCACTGAGAGTGACAAATTTACCGATGATAATCGGTGAATATCATTTTGGAACGGTGGATAGAGGTATGGCGCAATCGCTCTGGCAGGTAGACTCTCAGGAGGAACGGGGCATTGCTTACCGTTATTATACGGAACAGGCGTACTCTCATCCCGGTTTAATTGGGACAGCTTATTTTCAATGGGGCGACCAAGATATAACGGGACGACGCAATGATGGTGAAAATT
>JALHEL010000394.1 GCA_022837205.1 Leptolinea sp. | reverse complement strand
TTTGTTCCTTTGTCTTTTGCCCTCTACAAGAAAGAACTTGTCTTTATTTACAAAAACTCTTGCCACAAGATACCCCAAATCCTCTCCTCTGTTATACTTAAGGGAGTCTGAAAGAAAATTATAAATACTTATGATTCCGCAGTAAGAATTAGTCGGATCTTGCTTAACATATTCATTTTTCCATATGGGATGGTTTCTATCAAAAAGAAAAACATCAGAATGAAAAAAGATAATTTTTCAAGAGTGGCTGCTGCCAAAGATAACCATTCAACGGAATCTTTTATTAAAAAGAGAATCTCCCAACCTGCTTCTAGCCATACCGCGAACCAAGCGATCACCCGTTCGAGTGATTTCCCAGACAGATAGAAATCCATTCCGGTTATCAAAATCAGTAAAATCGTATATAACGGCAATGCCTGCCGGTGAATACTGCCGCTCATCAAACCGATCACAACGGCGATGAATATCAAGAGAAAGAGAATTTGGATGGTTCGCTTTTTCATTTCATTGGTATCCTGCCAACCCGATTGAATCGAAGTAAACAGCATGCGCATCATCTAATTTATATAAGCGACCTTCCGGGGTCTCTTTCAGAAGCCACTGTTCGCTGATTTTCGCATAATGTCCCGCTCCGTCCCAGGTAGTCCAAGTAATCACTTCCGGCTCTTTTTCTCCTTTGCGGACAAAGAAACGAATATCATCTGCGATGGGCGTCCGAAGGGATTCGGATTCATCGAACCCCGTCTGAACCAATTTCCCCATTTTGGCAAATCCCGTAATCCGGTCTCCCGAATATTCCAACACCCGCACATCCGAAAGCGGGACATTTCCCTGCGGATCGGTCGGATCCCGGACCAGTTCTTTCAATTCATCCACTCCCACTGTCTGAACCGACATACCGGAATTCAGGAAGATAAAATCATCGCGCAGCGATCCTCCGGACCATTCTTGTTCCCACAAATTGAACGGATTGTTCTCGACCAGAATTTCTTTTTGCGGATCCGCCTCTTTCAGAATTCCGGCTTGTAAAGCTGCCTCACCCGTTTGCCGGGGATATAAGAATTCCTCGTTCATCAGAGCCACCGACCGCCGGTTTGATTGCTGATTCAGCAGGAATACCACCATAAAAACGGATATCCCGAAAGTCAGAATCGTATCCGCCGAGATCACTTTTTTCAGGAGCCGATATACGTTGGCAGCTAAGCAAAAGATCAGAAAGGCGGCGCCAAAATAGCCAAAGAAAACCGGCAAATACCCTAAGCCGGGAAGTATTTCATTCTGGTATTTCTCGCTCAAAGCCAATACCAGACCGGATCCGAACAAGAGCGTACAGCCGAATGCCCAATGAAATCCGGAGATAACCGGCAAATGGATCCGTTTGCGAATCTCAACCCATAAAAATAAAAATACTATTAACGAAACAATATCCGACCAAACAATGCCGCGGACAAATGCCGCAAAAGATTGACTGAAAATTTCGGATGCCGGAATTAATCGCTTTAATATCGTTGCGTCATTCCCCGCCATTTGATAACTGAGCGGAAGCGCGGCAAGAGACTGGTGAAACCAGGTAGATAAGATTTTTCCGATATCCAAACTGAATGTTGTCCCCGAGTAAGCACCCACTCCCATTTTCGCCGAATAGGAACGGAAGCCGAATGAAACCGACAAGAGAATCGCTTCGATGCATGCAAAAGGAATGCAGGATGACAAAGTTTGTTTCCGGTTCTTTTGGGAATGCCAAGCCAGCAAAAAATACAACACAAGAAGGGGATAAAACATTTCATAGGACATCAAACCAATCGTAAAAAAAATGATACTGATAACCAGATATTTCTTTTTCCGATTTTCCAAATAGCGGTTAAAACAGATTAAGGAGATCATTAATTCCGCGAACATCATTTGCATCAGTCCATAGTAGCCCTG